>JARHYD010000011.1 GCA_029258655.1 Mailhella sp. | reverse complement strand
TTGTACTAATATAATAAATAATCTAAGATAGCTTTCTAAATTAATTTTATTATATCTTACCTATTAGAATATTAAATACAAGTTATTTCTATGTTAGAATAACAAATTATAAAATAAGCTAAAACATATTGGTTAATATAATTTACTTAAACTAATCCCAAGTACGCTTATCTTCAATAGGCCTAATAGTAGCTGGTAATGTAGCTGGAGCTAATATTTTTAATTCAGGACGAAGTTTAATACGTTCACGGAAAAGGTGCATAAGTTCTTCTTCGCGTTTGAAATTACTTGCTTCAATATAAAGTGTCATTTCATCAATGCCACCTGGATTAGTAACTTCAATTTGCCAACGTTTAATTTCTTCAAATCGAGCCATTACTTGTTCTACTTGGTGAGGATATACAAAAATACCTTTAATACGTGCTGTCGTATCAACACGACCAACAATATTTCCAAGACGAGGGCTAGTTCTACCGCAAGCACAAGGAGTTCTATCAATATAAGATAAATCACCAGTAGCAAAACGGATAAGTGGATATGTTTTATTGAAAGACGTTACAACAACTTCGCCCACTTCACCATCTTTAAGTGGAATACCAGTATCTGGGTGACAAATTTCGACATAACATCTATTAGAAATATGTAAACCGTTTTTATGGTAACATTCATATCCAATACAACCAACATCCGCAGTTCCATATCCTTGACGAACAATAATATCAAATTTCTTTTCAAGTTGAGAACGCATTTTTTCTGTAAGACGTTCATTAGTAACATACGCAACTTCTAAAAAAAGATCTTTTCTAAGATCAATACCTTTTTCTTCTGCTTTTTGGGCTAAGTGCATTAAAAAGCTAGGAGCTCCAACATAACCAGAAACACGAAGTTTTTGCATAATATCAAGTTGTGTTGCAGCGTCAACAGGTCCAGCTGGAATAGTTGCACAACTAAGATTTCTAAGTGGTTCTTCAAACATCAAACCAGCTGGTGCTAAATGATAGTTAAAAGTTACTTGTACAGGATCACCAGAACGAAAACCAACAGAATAAAAAGCTTCAGTATATCCCCAATAATCATCATGTCTATCTTCTGGATCAAAAATTGGACCAGGAGATAAGAAAATACGGCGAAGTTCACCAATATCTTTTGTCAATAAACCACCAAGACGTGGTCCCATAGTTTGTAAAAAGATAAGTTCTTTTTTCTTTAAAATAGGAATATGTTTAATGTCTGCTAATGTTTTGAATTTATCAACATTAAATTGAGCTCGATCAAAACGTTTTTTTACATCTTCAGAATAGCGATATGCATAGGAAAGTAATTCTTTTAATTGAATTAAATTGTATTGTCTGCGTTCGCTTTCATCAAGAACTTCACGACGGCTATAAATGCCTTCTGTACGATCTTTACGGGTCATATTAACCTCACTTAGTTATGTAAAAAAGACATTACATAAAGTTAAAATATATTGCAAGAACTTTTTTATTTTATCAATAAATTTAGTATATTACATATAAAAAAATGAAAGTTGCTTAATTCTGAAAGAAAGTATAAAATTATAACATATTGAAAAAATAATAAAAATTCTAATCTCTAAAAAAAAGTACTATGAAAAAAAATATATTAATTCATTCATGTTGTGGGCCATGTTCTATTATGCCTTTAGAATATTTGATAAAAAAAAATTTTAATCCAACTATTTTTTATTATAATCCAAATATTCATTTACAAAATGAATATAATTTACGCTTAGCAAGTATGCAACGTGTTGCAGAATATTACGCATTACCCTTAATTATTGGTAGTAATATAAATTTTATTGAAAAACAAAAAAATTTATTAATAAAAAAAGAATTAATAAAAGAAAAAATGCAATCATTATTTGTATCAGATAACTTAATGAAAAAAGCTATAGACAAGATTTTAACTAAATGGAAAATTTATGCTGAAGTTTTTCAAGAACCAGAGTATGAAAAATTATATATTTATACTCAAAAAAATTATCATTCTTTTTCTTATGAAAAGGCACAAGCATTATTAAGAATTGATGCATTTGCTTTTGTTCGATATTTATCTACTTATGAAGAAAAAGAACGCTGTAAGCAATGTTATAAAGAACGTATGGTTAAAAGCATTTTATTTGCTAAAGAACAAGGTTTTAAGACTTTTACAACAACTTTATTGTATTCAAAGTATCAATGCCATGAAGATATTTGTTATGCTATTGAAAACGCAATTCAAAATATAAATAATGAATTTAATGAAAATCCTTTATCTTTTTATTATTCTGATTTTCGAGATTTTTGGCAACAAGGTATTGATAAATCAAAAGAATTAAATTTATATAGACAAAAATGGTGTGGTTGTATTTTAAGTCGTTTAGAAAGTTTAAAACAAATGGCAACGAGAGAATACGAAAAATTAAAAAAAAGTAACTAGAATAACTACAAAAAAACATGTTGTAACTAGGGGGTGTTTCTAAGTTATTTTTTTATTTTATTCTTTCTTTTGAGGTTACACTGTCTTTATCCATAACTTCCTTTGTCGTAACGGCTAAAGCGAAATGATTTCCCCCAAGCCCCCTCAATCAGACAGATTTATTGAAATAAGTTTCAATAAATTTGTCCATTTTAGGGCATGAGTAAAAAATCTTTTTTCTCAAAAATAAAAAAATTATTTATAATACCACTACACTGCGAGTCTTTTATTTTCATTATAAAAACACAGAGTTTTAATTATACATAATTTGAAAACACACTCTAGTAAGAGAAATAAGTTATGAAATAAGCCATAATATAATAATATATTATGGCTTTTAGTGATTATTGTATAAAATTAGAAAAAATTATTTTTTCTTTTTAGGTATATATGTGCAAAGTGGTTCTTGAGCCATAGGATTATTATCCATAGAGTATGCTCTGGCACGACATCCACCACAAACTTTATGATATTCACATACACTACATTTCCCTTCATAATCTTCTTGGTTTCTAAATTTTTTAAACCATTCAGTATTTTTCCAAATTTCTGGGAAACGAGTTTTACGAACATTGCCACAATCAAGTTCTAAATATCCGCAAGGTTGTACTTGTCCCGTATGGCTAATAAAACAAAAACCAGTACCACCAAGGCAACCACGTGTCATTGCATCCATGCCAAAGTTTTCAAAGTTTACAGCAATACCTTCTTCTGACGCTCTTTGACGCATTATACGATAATAATGAGGAGCACAAGTTGCTTTTAAATGCATAGAAGTTGTTTTTCTAAAATCATAAAACCAGTGTAATACTTCTTCATATTCTTGTGCTGTAATAACCTCATTAGCAAGACTTGCAGCTCTTCCCATAGGAACAAGTAAGAAAATATGCCAAGCAGCAGAACCAATTTTTTCACAAAGTTGAAAAATTTCCTTAAACGTATGTAAGTTTGTTTTTGTTACAGTAGTATTTATTTGGAATTCAATACCATGTTGTTTTAATAATTCAATGCCACGCATGGAAGCTTCAAAAGCACCTGGAACACCACGAAATGCATCATGGCTTGTTGCATCATGCCCATCAATAGAAATTGAACATCGAGCAAAACCTGCTTCTTTTATTTTCAGCACAGATTTTTCATCAATAAGAGTTCCATTTGGACTCATAACACAGCGTAATCCTTTATCCCGTGCATAACTTGCAAGCTCATATACATCTGGGCGAATCATTGGATCGCCCCCTGTAAAGATAATAATAGGATCACCAACTTCTTTAAATGTATCAATAAGATTTTTCGCTTCTTGAGTAGAAAGTTCACCTTCGTAAGGTTCTGGATGAGCTTCTGCTCGGCAATGCTTACAAGCTAAATTACATGATCTTGTTACTTCCCAAGCAATAAGACGACATTTTGGAGTAACACCATCATCTAAAAAACGATTAGCATGAGGGTGCATACCTGCATGACTATGGGGTGGCATTTTACTATCAAGAATAGCATTATGAGAATGTTTACATCTTTTTTCAAGATGTTCTATATCTGGAGTTAATTCTGTACAAAGCGGTTTATTCATATATTTCCTTTATTTTACTAATCCTTTTTCAAGTAATTCTTCTGTGAAATACGTAATAATAAGTTTTGCACCAGCACGACGCATACCAATTAATGATTCCATAATAATAGCTTCTTCATTTATCCAACCATTTATTCCAGCTGCTTTAATCATGGAGTATTCACCACTCACTTGATATGCAGCAAGAGGTACATCACAACGATCATAAATCATGCGAATAATATCTTGATATGCACTTGCTGGTTTAATAATAAAAATATCTGCTCCTTCTTCAATATCTGCATACATTTCACGAATTGCTTCAGATTGATTGCGAAAATCCATTTGATATGTACGTCTATCACCAAACTGTGGAGCAGATTCTGCTGCATCTCTAAAAGGACCATAAAAGGCAGAAGCATATTTTACAGCATAAGACATAATTGGAATTTGATTAAATCCAGCATTATCAAGTGCTGTTCTAATTGCTTTTACTCGTCCGTCCATCATATCAGAAGGAGCAACTATATCCGCTCCTGCTTTTGCATGAGAAACAGCAGTTTTTGCTAATAAATCTAATGTACTATCATTGATAACTAAACCTTGTTTATCACCTTCACATAAAAGTCCACAATGCCCATGAGAAGTATACTCACAAAGACAAACATCTGTTATTACAATAAGTTGTGGAAAGTTCTGTTTAAGCATTCTTACTGCTTGCTGCACAATACCATTTTCTGCATAGGCTTGAGAACCAACAGAATCTTTTACTTTTGGAAGTCCAAAAAGTAAAACAGCTTTTAATCCATTATTAACAGCTTTTTTTACAGTTTCGTTAAGCTGTTTCAAGGATAACTGATATTGACCAGGCATTGAATTTATTGGGCTTTTATAATTTTCATCCTCTGTTTCAATAACAAAATAAGGCATTATTAAATCATTGGCTGTGATTTTTGTTTCCGCCATTAAATCTCGTAATGCTACACTATTACGTAAGCGACGACCACGATAAAATTCCATAATATCTCCTAAATACAATCTATTGGAATTGTTTGGTATTATTTCTTATTAGAATTTACTTACAATAGGCAAAATTTTATTATAGGTCAAGGGAAACAATCTATAAAAATGGGTAATAATATTACTTTATAAATTTTATATTCAATTATTTGAAATATAATAATATTTATTTTTTTTTAATTGTAAACCCAAGTGCGACAGGTATTAAAAAAAAGTAGCCCAATACAAAACCTTTATGTAGAATAATATTTGGATAAACAATACATGGAGGTTTTACTATTGAGCTACACACATCTTAC
>JARHYD010000006.1 GCA_029258655.1 Mailhella sp. | reverse complement strand
TGATAAAATAGTTTTCTTTTGCAGAATTTTTATCACGAACAGAACAAGCAATATCATATTTTTGCTTTTCTATTGCTAACCGTTCATCGGCTTTGGATAGATATTTTATTTTACTATCAAGTCTATGTTATGCTTTTTGGTGCTGATTATACAAAGCTTCAAGTTTTCGTTTTTCTGTATTATACGTTACTTCAAGTAAAATAAGAGGATTGCCAGACGCTGCCGCTTTCATTTCGGCTGCGTTGGCTGCTCCTGATTGTACATCTTCTATACTTCTTTGTAGAACATCACCTTTTCTAAATTGTTCTATGGCAGCAGATTTATATTCTATGCATTGCCACATTCTAGCATCATAGGTTTGTTTGGTTGCATAGTTATATATTTGAATTTCAAAATTATCAGGATCTTTTTTGTATAATTCATTTCCTTGACGGATAATGCGTCCGTTTCTTTGTTCCAAATCAGAAGGTCGCCAGGGGGCGTCCAAGTGATGAGCAGCAACTAAACGCTCTTGCACATTCATACCACTGCCCATTTTAGGTGTAGAACCTATTAATACTCGCACATCACCATTTTTAACTTTGCTAAATAATTGTTCTTTTTTAGCGTCAGTTTTAGCGTCATGAATAAAAGCAATTTCCCTTGCAGGAATACCATTATTGACAAGTTTCTTTTTTAAATCTTCATATACAGAAAAATTACTTCCTATTGAAAGAAGCTCGTCCATATTGATTTCATCTTCTTCTAAATCTTCTTTTTCTTCTTTGTTTTTGGAGTATAGTTCATCTCTTGTTATGCCTTTAGGTGTGGATAGATCACAAAAAACAAGTTGTGTTCCCTTATCTTCTTTTGATTGTTCCCATATTTCAACTATCTTATTTGCACAAACATTTACTTTTGAGTTTTCAAAATCTTCTGCTATTGGATTAATTAGTCTATAATCAAGCCCAGCTTTTCGTGCGTCATTGGTTATTTTCAATGGATTATCAATTTTAGGATTTTTAGGCAGATTTTCCATACGATGAATAATTTCATTCATGTAATCTTCTTGCAATGGACTTCTTTCAACAATAATATTTATAGGTTTTCCACCTCGTAAAGGGGGAGTAAGTGATTTTTCATTATTCTTTTTTTGTTGTTCTTCAATATCAGATCGTGTAACAACATCAGCAAAAGTCCTATACATAGAAAGAAGTTCTGGAACATTATCAAAAGTAGCAAACCTTGATTTTAAAGCATAATTTACTCCAGTTGCGTCAAGTTCCCAGTTGGAAGAAATTCTTCCAAAAGTAGAAGCCCAAGAATCAAAATGGATAATGCCTTTTTCTTCTAGTAAGTCAGTTTGTAAATATCGTTGCATATTATACACTTCTGCAATGGTGTTGCTTATAGGTGTACCAGTTAAGAAGTATATCCCCTTACCATTATTTTGTTCTTGTAAATAGCGACATTTTACATATAAATCTAACGCCTTATCAGAACCTGCAATACTTCCTAGACCTGATACAGATAAAGAAGTTGTAATTCCAAGATTTTTAAATTCATGAGCTTCATCAACAAATAAAGCGTCAACACCTAAATCAGAAAAATCAATATTCTTGCTTTTTGTATCATCAAGAACTTTTTTTAGTTTTTCTCGTAAACGTTCCTTTCGTTTTTCTAATTGTTTTATGGTAACTTTATTTCCTTTTTCTCTTGCGTCTATACCTAAAAGAGCTAATTCAAGGTTTTCTATTTCTTTATTATAAAACTGTTCTAAAAAGTCTTTGGGCATATCAATTTTTTTGAAAGAAGAATGGGGAATAATAACAGCGTCCCAATTTCCAGTTGCTATTTTTCCAAAAAATCGCTCTCTATTTTCTTTGAGAAAATCAACTTTATCAGCAACTAAAATATTTGCGTCAGGATAAAGTTTATAAAATTCATCACGCCATTGATAAACCAAGTGATTAGGAACTGTAATCATAGGCTTTTTGATAAAACCTAATCGTTTACTTTCCATTATTGTTCCAACAGCTTCAAAAGTCTTACCTGCTCCTACCACATGATCATAAAGTGCTGTTCCTTCTTGAATAGCACGCCAAATAACATTTTTTTGATGAGGTTTTAATTGAATACCTGTTGACGCCCCAATCAATTCAACATGGCTTCCGTCATATTGTACGGGAACATGTGTATTAAATTTTTCATTATAAATTTTTGCTAAACGATTACGTCTTTCTTCATCGTTCCATATCCATTTTTGGAAAGCGTCTTGTATTTTTTCAGCTTTTTCCATTGCAGCAGCAGTAGCTTCTGTATCAAGAATTTTTATTGGCTTATCATTACTATCTTTTTCGCCTGTATCTTTCATTACTTTTATTTGTGTATTTTCAAGTAATGATTTGATAATCCTACTTGCAGGATATTCTTCCGTACCAAAAATATATTTATTAGCAGAACTATTAAGTAAGTCGATACTTACTGTCCATCGTCCTACTTCAGGGATATAATGTACTTCATCATTATAAAATGCTATTTCACTTATTACTTCTGTAATAAATTGTTTTACATCTTTTTCTGGTATCCATGTAGAGCCAAAACGAATACTAATATCAGCTGCTTCAATATCTTTTGGCATGGCTTTTTCAAGAGCTTCAATATTGAGTTGATATTGTGGGTTCATTGCAACAGCTTTTTTTGCTTGCTCAAGCTTTTTGCGTATATTTCCAGTAAGATATTTATCAGCAACTTCATATTTTTGTGTATATGGATTTTCAAAAACAAATGTTCCCAATAACTCTTGTTTTACTTCTTGTTCTGATTTTCCTACTAGTTGCGATATTCTTTCAAAATCAATAGATCCACTTTCCCGTAAAGAAATAAGCAAACCTTCTTTAGAAGTTTCAGCGGTCTTAGCTGGTTCAATAAAGTAAAAGCACCGTTTAGAAAAAATGCTTGCTTTTTTTGCACTTGCTTTTCTTTCTTCAACATCTTCTTTTATTGCTTCACTTTTTGTTATGCCTTTATCATAGTCAACTTCAAGAGCTTGAATAAGTGTTGCTTCTGGATCTTCTTTAAAAACAATCCTATTTTTACTTGAATTTAATAGTCCAAATTTATTTACAAAATTATCATAACTTATATTTAATCGTTTACGATAACGTTCAATATCAACTTCATTATTTTCTGGACTTTTTTCTAATTTTTTAATTGTAAAACGAAGTGCGACAGGTATTAAAAAAAAGTAGCCCAATACAAAACCTTTATGTAGAATAATATTTGGATAAACAACACATGGAGGTTTTACTATTGAGCTACACACATCT
>JARHYD010000143.1 GCA_029258655.1 Mailhella sp. | reverse complement strand
GGACAGATCCTAATATTGAACTTTTACATCAATTAAAAGATAAACGCCCTCATGTAAAAGGTCGTTGTGCTAAATGTAAATTCCTTAATATTTGTGGTGGTAATTTCCGTGCAAGAGCAGAGGCTGTGTATGGTGATGTTTGGGCAGAAGATCCTGCTTGTTACCTTACAGATGAAGAAATTGGCATTAAATAAATAATGGTATCTATTAG
This sequence comes from Mailhella sp., assembly GCA_029258655.1. Lineage (GTDB taxonomy): Bacteria > Desulfobacterota > Desulfovibrionia > Desulfovibrionales > Desulfovibrionaceae > Taurinivorans. Next base: position 5,107 of record JARHYD010000143.1, on the reverse strand, counting down.
AATTTAAAGGAGAATTTTTAATTCTCCTTTTTTGTTTTAACATAATAAAAACAAATATTATATTAATCAAATAACAATCTTTAAATATAAGACTATGCTCCTTTAATATATAATTTACTGCTTGATAGAATGTATTTCTAAAGTAATCTTATTTTATTTTTTCTTTGAGGGTAACACACCCTATTTTAAAACTTATTTTTCCATATAATACAGTATGTGCAATTTGTTTAGATGACCATGTACATTGTAATTTTTTCTCAATAATAGCTGTAATATCTCGTAATAATTTTATTTTGCTAAAAATTTCTTTTTTTTCTCATAGTTATTTAATGTAGTGATAAAATTATAATTATTTTTATTCCGTTATATCTTTCTAACAATAAATGTATTAATAATATTCAATAAAATAAATATAGTAGTATATAGTTTGATTAGATTTTTTGATAAAATAATTTAAATAATTAATCATTTTTATTCTATTTTGAATTTAAACCTTGCTTTTTTTTATATCATGGTTATAATAATAAATATATAAAAAATAATTTGATATTCTAAATCTATTCTTATTGTATTTTTCTTCCTTCTCCTTCTTTTTATCTTTTCATGTTAAAAAATATACTTTTTATGATTGTTATATTTTTTTACGATCAAAACCCTTTAATCTCGTTAATAGGAGTAAAACTATGGAACGAACAATTAAAACAAAAGTTAAAGGATTTAGAACCCATGATGGAGCAGGGGTTAGTTTAGTAAGAGTTTTAGGGCATGAAACTATTGAAGAATTTGATCCAATTTTAATGTTAGATTCTTTTGATAGTAAAAATCCTAATGATTATATTGCAGGTTTTCCATTACATCCACATAGAGGAATTGAAACAATAAGCTATGTATCTCAGGGTAAAATGGTGCATAAAGATAGTTTAGGTAATGCTGAAGGTGTTACTGATGGTGAAGTTCAATGGATGAATTCTGGATCTGGTATTATGCATGAAGAAATGCTTCCAGAATCTGACCGTCTTTTAGGTGTACAGCTTTGGTTAAATTTACCTGCAAAAGACAAAATGAGTAAACCAAGTTATCATAGTATCAAGAAAAATGAAATAAAAGAAATACCTTTTGAAGGTGGTAAAATTCGTCTTTTAGCAGGCTGTTATCAAGATCATCAAGGATTTAAAGGAGAATTTTTACCTTTAGATTATTATGATATTCATTTAAATACTGATGCAGAACTTACTTTAACAATGGAACAAGATGATTCTGTTATGCTTTTTACTTTATTAGGAGAAGTTTACATTGGTGGAAAATTGGTTGAAGAAAAAACAGCAGTAAAATTGACATCAGGAACAAGTATTACTATAAAAAATGAAGGAAAAGATGCTCAAGTCTTATATATGAGATCACGAGCTTTGCATGAACCTGTTGTCTGGGCTGGTCCTATTGTTATGAATACAGAAAAAGAAATACAACAAGCATACACAGATTTAAAAAATCATTCTTTTATTCGTGAAAAAGTAGCCTATTAATATTTTTTAGTTTTTAATGTATTAACTAAAAAAGTTCATAAAAAATAACTATGATAAAAGAGTAAGGAGATTATATGAGTTTTCTTGATTCCCTAAAAAAAAGAAGAACCTATTATGCTATTAATAAAAATTTGCCTGTTTCAAAAGAAGAAATAGAAAAAAAAATAATGGAAGTTACAGAACTTGTACCTGATTCTTTTAATATGAAAAGTGCAAGAGTTGTTGTTGTTTTTGATGAAAAACATGATTTATTATGGGACGAAATATATAATGTTTTTGAAGGAAAAGTTGCCCATGAAAAATTAGATTTATTCAAAGCAGGTGCAGGAACTATTTTGTTTTTCTATGATGAAGAAACAATAAAAACAATGCAAAGTCAATATGCAACGTATGCACAAAACTTTCCTATTTGGGCAAATCAAGCAAATGGAATGCTACAATTTTCTATTTGGAATGTATTAAGAGAACTTGAAATTGGTGCATCTTTACAGCATTATAATCCTGTTATTGATACAAAAATAAAAGAATTATTTAATATTCCAAATGAATATAAATTGATAGCTCAAATGCCTTTTGGTGGAATAGTAAACGAACCTCAAGAAAAAGAAAAGGAAGATATTTCAAAACGCGTTAGAATTATTAAATAACAAATTATTATTTGTAGTTAATCAATAATAATTATTTTTATATCCTTCTTTAATATATTACTATGTTTTTACATATTATATTTTACTAAAGAAGGATATTTTGCATAATAAAGCAAAAAGTATGTATCTAATAATGAATAGAATATGTTTCCAAATTAATTATAATTCTTTTAACATATTAGATTGATAAAACAAAAAATATTTTCATAAAGTCACTGACCTCATAAATTTCACTCTCTGAAAACGAGGAGCAAAGCGACTTGCTGAAAGAGTGTGTTCCAGAAAGAACTCTTGAGGGCATTGCTTTGGGGTGCAACAGTAGCCGTTGGCGAAGAATGAGCTTTACGGATAGCGACAGCGGTTTATGTATGTTAATTTCGCGTAACTAATTACTTCTTTATCCGTAACTTCCTGCGTCACAACGACTAAAGTGGGGGTAAAAGCTACTACCCAAAGGGTGACGAAGTCGTTTCCCTTATACCGAATTTACGAGGTTTAGGGAAATAGACAACAACGCTAGGGAGGATTTCCCCCATTAGCTTATCCCCTGCTCGGGTCAAAGGGGCGACCTCCCTTATAAAACTTGATACTATGTAATAGTATAATAAATAAGAAAATGTAATATAAACAAAAAAAATAAAAATTAATTTAGAAACACCCCTATTATTTTTATTGATTATTTTTTTATGGATAAATTTAAATTATTAATAAATAACAAAAGAATGCATTAGAATTATTTTTATGTCTTATTTTCATTTTTGTATTTTAATAAGAATAAAAAAAACATAAAAATAAATATTAATTCAAATAGATACAAAAAAATAACTTTTTTATAAAAATTTTTTCAAAAACCCCTTTACATAATTTAAGTTTTCGACTATGAAAATAAGTAATCTTTTCACAAAGTATAGATAAATTTTATTTGTTAGAAAAAAGTAAAATTCTTACAAATTTTAATTTATTGAAATAACTATATATTTTTATTTTTATAAGATTTTTATTTTGTGATTTTTAGAACTATAAGAATAAAAACGATTTTATGAAAAGAAATAAATATTATATTATTGTTTTTGGAGTATAAAATGAAAAAAGTTTTATTATTAGGGGCTGGCTATGGAACATTATCTTTTCTTAAGAGTCTACCTAAAGAATTGTATGATGAAGCTGAATTTACTTTAATTTCTAAAACAAATAAACATTATCATTCTATTTTGTTACACGAAGTTGCAAGTGGAGCAAAAGATAAAAATATTTTATTTTCAATATCAAAATTAATTTCTCGAAAAGTAAATTTTATTCAAGATGAAGTGCTTGAAATCAAAAAGGGAGAAGTTCGTTGTAAGTCTAAAACTCATTCTTATGATTATTTAATTGTGGGATTAGGTTTTCAAAGTGATACATTTAATATTCCGGGAATAAAAGAACACGCACATTCACTTGTAGATTATCAAGAAGCAAACGAAATTAAAGAAAAAATTTACCATGAACTAGATGAATGCAAAGCTGGTAAAAAAGAAAATGTAAACATTGTTGTTTGTGGTGGCGGTCTTAGTGGTGTTGAGCTTGTATCTTCTTTAGCAGAAGAGCTTACAAAAAAATGTAAACAATTACAACTTGATCCTCATTCTATAAAGATAACTTGCGTAGAAGCATTACCAAAAGTTTTACCTATGTTATCAGAATATTTATCAAAAGACACAGAAAATTATTTACGTAAAGTAGGTATTAGTGTTGAAACAAATTGCAAGGTATTAGAATGTAAGGAAGATTGCATAATTGTAGAACAAAATGGAGAAAAAAAACAAATTGATTCTTCTATTACTATTTGGACTGCAGGTGTAAAAGGTAACTCTGTTATAGAAAACTCTCCATTTTTTACAAGTAAACGTAGTAGAGTTGAAATTAACAAATTTATGAAACCAATAAATCAAGAACATCAAGATGAAATGGATAATATTTTTGTTATTGGTGATTGCAGTGCTTTGCTTGATGATTCCACAGGAAGATTTTATCCACCAACAGCACAAATTGCTACACAAGAAGGTGATTATTTAGGAAAACAATTTAAAAAACACTTTTTAGGACAAGAAGTAAAAAAAGAATTTGCTTTTGATTATAAGGGTGTTTTCTGTTCCATTGGTCATAAATATGCTGTGGGTATGTTTGCTAGCTCAAAAGAATTAAAAGGCTTAGGAGCTATTTTAATAAAACAAGCTATTGAAGCAAAATGGCAAATTGCTTTGGAAGGTGTAAAAGGAATAAGAAGGTCTTTTTCATAAATGAGCTAAGCTTATAGAGTTATTCTCTTTAATAAATTTTAAAAAAGTGTTGCTATTTTTGATATTTAGCTTATATTAATAGGTATAAATATTTAACTCTAGTGAGGTTTATTATGGCTTACCATTTTAAATTTATTGGAGCAATAGCTCTTGGTATTGGTGCTTATGCTTTGTATAAAACAGGATATTTTAGACCTGTTGCAAAAAAAGCTATTGAAACAGGAACTGCTGTAAGTTCTTGGGCTAAAGAAAAAACAGAATCTGCTAAAGAAAAAATTAATTCAATAAAAGATGAAATAAAAGCAGATAAAGAAAAAACAGTAGAAACTAACTAAAAAAAGGCTCATTATGAGCCTTTTTTTAGTTATCACTTTAACACAATAAAATTACTCGCTATATAGATAGAATAAAAAATTTTTAAATACAAAATTATCCTTCTAGCTAATAAAATGCACTCTAATCCCAAAAGGAAATTATTCCTCTTTCTCATCATAATCAGCTAAATAATTTTGTTCGGAGTTAAATTCCTGTTGAACCTGAGAAACACGTTGACTTATAGTATCCGATCCCACAGAAGACAAAATTACATGATTAGAATCTACTACAAGAATTGTTCTTGTTTTTTTACCCTGTGTTGCATCAATTAATCTACTTTCAT
>JARHYD010000138.1 GCA_029258655.1 Mailhella sp. | reverse complement strand
AGAAGCAAGACCAATAATTATTTTTTTACTCATGTTATCCTCACTTTTAGGAATTATTGGTATATTTAAAAGGATTAATTTGTACTTGTCAACTGATAAGTAATTGTAAAACGTATTATGTTACTTGTTTAGTTATGTAAGGTTATTTATGTGGTTATATTATAGTCTTTTTTATTATAATTTTACCATTACAGATTATAATAATTAATTGTGTGTTAAATCAAATTAATATGTTAATAATTAATGTGTTTTTTGCAGTTAGAAAATAAAGAAAAAATTTCTAGCAAAGAAGCATAAAATAATAATGTTTGTTCCAATAAGAATACTGTTTTTGCAAATGGTCAGTGCAAAATAGAGGTGCTGGAGCGTGGCATCGAGTGTTCCTTCACCAATATAAGGGTAATTGCAATGAAAATTGCCATAGCTAACAGGTCCAGCAAGTTTTAGATCTAATGCTCCAGCATAGGGAGCTTCTGCCCAAGCAGAATTTGGGCTTGCGTGGGTATTTCGATATTTAAAACCTATGAGGAGGGCTTTTTTTGTATTAACGTTTTTTGTTATTATGCAGGCAAGAATAATGAAGATAAAGGAAATCCGTACAGGAAGAAAATTAAGTACATCATCAAAGCGTGCTACAAATTTACCAAAAAATTCGTATTGTTCATTACGTTTTCCCCACATTGCGTCTAAGGTATTGATAATTCTATGTAAGGAAACAAAGAAAATAAGTCCAGTATAAGAAAAAAGGCTATACCCAATAACAGCCCAAAATAAACTTGCAAAATATGAATCAACAGAATTTTCTGATAAAGTTTCAATAGAGGCACGGATAATATCTTTTTCTTCCATTGTATCGGTATTTCTACCAACAATCCAAGAAAGTTTTTTTCTTGCTTCTGGAAGATTATGTTTTTTTAGTTCGTTTAAAACAAAATAAACGTGTTTTATAAGGCTATTGGGGGCAATACAAAGATAAAGAACAAGACTAGAAAAAAGAAAACCTGTTAATGGTATGAGTATTGGAAAAAATTGTAATCCAAATTTTTCAATAGCAAGAAAAAGAAGGGTTGGCAAAAGAGAAAAGATAATAATACAAATAAGAGTTGCTATACAACCCCAAAAGAAATTTTCTGCTTTTTTTTGTGTTTCTTTTTTGAAAGTTTTTTCAAAATAATTTGCAGTGTTTCCAAGTAAGCATACAGGGTGAATGTTTTTTTTAGGTTCGCCTAAAAGAGTATCAAGGATAAGGGCTACCAAAGGAATAAAAAGGCTAATATGTTCCATAGTTTTTTCTTCTTTTCCAAACTTGCATATTGAATAGAAGTATTTTATATAAAAAAATGATAATTTGAAATAAAATTATGAAAAAAATTTTTGCATAATTAGGAAATGCATGATTATAGTTATATTCATATTAGGTGCTGTATTAGGAAGTTATTCCGCGTGTACAGTAATACGATATTCGCAGAAGTTACCTGTTATTACTGCACGATCACAATGCTTATTTTGTGGAAATATGTTAAAGTGGTGGCACTTAATTCCTCTTGTTAGTTTTTTCTTGTTGAAAGGGAAGTGTTGGTATTGTGAAAAAAAACTTTTATTAGCATACCCTATTATCGAATTTTTGAATAGTATTCTTTTGCTTTTGCTTTATAATCACTATGGTTTTTCTAGTAATTTTTTCTATTATCTTGTTATTTATCAATTTCTTTTTATAAGTGTAATAATTGATTATTATACTTATACACTTTTAGATAGAATTACATTTTTTTTGATTTTATATAGTCTTATCTTGGGTGGGATATTAGGTGAAATTAGTTTTATTTCTCTTGTAGGTAGCTTAATAACTGGTGGTTTAGGTTTGGCTTTATTTGTGTATTTTTTATACGTAAGAAAAAAGTATGCATTGGGTTTAGGTGATGTTAAGTTATTATTTTTATTGGGTCTATTGATTCATGTTTCAGAAATTCCATATCTATTTCTTTATTCTTCATTAGCTGGTATATTTTATTATATAATTATGTATAAAAATAAAAAATTTTTAGAAGAAGATTATGCTATTCCTTTTGGTCCTTTCTTGTTTTTAGGGTTAGTATTGGTTAATCTATTGTAAAAATTTGCTTGGTTTTTTTGTAAAAATATATTGACATGTTATTAAAAAGTGATAAAAAAACGTTAAGTTCTATTTGTGAAATAAATGGCTTTTGAAATACTGATTATTGTACTTGTGGAATTCTTTCAAAATAGAATGTATCTATTGATATTGTATATGAAATAGTCTGAAATTAGCACTGGGCTAGTTTTAGTATCTATAGAGTGTGATTTTTATTTTATAAAGAGAAAAAAATCACTAACTATTTACTATGGAGAGTTTATATGGTTAGCCTTGGAAAAAAATTCCTTGTCTATGGTATATGCACCATGCTTGGTTCGCCTTTTATGGTTACCCCAAGTACAGTATTTGCAGCTCCTGTGAAAAATTCCACAGAAATAACAATTTATGAGGGTGGAACAATTTACACAATGCAAGAAACTGTAAGCGAGGTTTCACGAAACATTGCACCTAAAAAAGCAGAAGTTGTTGTTGTAGAAGGTGATAAAATTGTTTATGTTGGTGATAAAGCAGGTGCAAGTGCGTATAATACAAGAGGAAAAATTAAATTTGTTAATTTAAATGGCAATGTTATGTTGCCTGGTTTTGTAGATTCGCATAGCCATTTTCCATCTGCCGTAGCTATTCAAAGTATTGATGTAAACCCTACTCCAATTTCAGAGCCTGGTATTGATACCTTAAAAGCGTTGCAAGACAAGCTTCTTGCAAAAGCAAAAGAACGTGGATATAAAGAAAAAAATATCAACTGGATACAAGCTTTTGGGTATGATGATACCATGCTTGATATACTTGCACACCCAAGCCAAGAACAGCTTTCCGAAGGGGAATTAGGAAATTATAATGTCCATATTATCCATATTTCTGGACATATGGCTGTAACAAATACAAAAGCTTTAAAAAAACTTTTTGATGAAAAATATATTCAAGGGGCATTAACAACCGTATTACAAAAACAAGCTCGTATTAGTCCTACTAATAAAGCTGTTTCTGCTAAATTAGTTAATTCAGGTGGACAAGT
>JARHYD010000113.1 GCA_029258655.1 Mailhella sp. | reverse complement strand
AGCTGTACATACTCTCGCTAATCAAGCTCTTGAATTAATTGGTGTTGATGCTCGCGTTCCTGCTGATAAAGTTGTTGCTTATGATGATTATGTTGGACCTGGTTATTCCTTACCTACCGATGCAATGATTGAAGCTGTAAAACTTCTTGCTACTACTGAAGGTATTTTACTTGACCCAGTATATTCTGGTAAAGCTATGAGTGGTCTTATTGACCTTGCAAGAAAAGACTACTTCCCTAAAGGTGCTAATGTATTGTTCTTACATACTGGTGGTTCTCCTGCTTTATACGCATACTTAGATTGCTTTAATAAATAGTTTTTGTTAAACTATAAAAATAAGAAATTAAGCAATGTAGGAGAAAGTATGAAAGAAATTATTTTTACCGAAGAAGCACCAAAAGCAGTTGGTCCTTATTCACAAGCAACCAAAGTAGGCAACATGGTTTATCTCTCTGGTCAACTTGGTTTAGATCCTGTTACTGGTAAATTGGCAGAAGGTGGCGTTGCAGCACAAGCAAAACAAGCTCTTGCTAATATTCAAGCTTTGCTTAAAAAAATTGGAGCAACTCCTGAAAATGTTGTAAAAACTACTGTATTTATTACAGATATGGCAAATTTTGCAGAAGTAAATGCCGAATACTCAAAAGTATTTACCCAAGATTTTCCAGCTCGTTCTTGCGTTGCAGTAGCACAATTACCTCTCAATGGGCTTGTTGAAATTGAATTAATTGTGGCTTTATAAAATTTACTCCTTGTAAACCCAAGATACTATAAAAAAAAGCACTGGTTTTCCAGTGCTTTTTTTTATAGGGGGAAAACTTTTGAAAAAGTTTCTCCCCCTAACCCCCTTACAAAACTTTTTATATTAGGGTCTGTTTCCAAATTATTTATAATTATTAAATGTTGTTCTCTGATAATAAAAATAAAATAGTTACAATACAATTATTACATTGGAAAATACTTATAGTTACGATGTAAACAAAGGACTTTTTTATTTTTAGGAGAAAAATTTTTTACTAATGCCCTCACATAGGCAAATTTATTGAAATGTATTTCAATAAATTTGCCTGATTGAGGGGGCTTGGGGGAAATCATTTCCCCCAAAAAAATAAATTAATAAAAAAAGGTCAGCCTAAAATAGGCTGACCAAAAGCATACTGGGGGAAGTATGCAAACAAAAATGGCGGAACGGAAGGGACTTGAACCCTCGGCCTCCGGCGTGACAGGCCGGCGTTATAACCGACTTAACTACCGTTCCACAAATATTAAATTATAGAAAAATACTTTTGTATTTTATTTTCAAAATGGCGGAACGGAAGGGACTTGAACCCTCGGCCTCCGGCGTGACAGGCCGGCGTTATAACCGACTTAACTACCGTTCCGCAAATTTTGTAACTCTGCGTTACTAGAGATGTATATTTATATGTAATTTGAAATTCTGTCAACAAAAAAATTATAAATTTTTATTTTTTTCTTGTTCTTCTAATTGTATTTTTTTTAGGGCAATTTCTATACAAGAAAGAGCGGCAGGAGTAACACCAGAAATTCTTGAGGCTTGTCCTAAATTTAATGGTTTTACTTTATTGAGTTTTTCTTGAATTTCTCGAGAAAGACCTGGCATATTTGTATAATCAAGGTCTTTTGGAAGTTCAATTTTTTCTTGGGTTGAGGTTTTTTGTACCATTTCTTCTTGTCTTGAGAGGTAGCCAGAATATTTTGTTATAATTTCTACTGTTTCGCAGACATCAGGATATTTTTCAAGATACATTCCAAGTTCTGGAATAAATTTTTTAATATCTGTTAATGTCAAATTAGGGCGACGGCAAAGTTCTTCAAGGGTAATGGCTTTTGTTGGTAATGCTTCTTGAAGTTCTTCTAAAATAGCTCGAGTTTTTGCATCTGGACGAATAGAATTTTCACGCAATAAAGTAAGAATTTCTTGGATACGTTCTTGTTTTTGGGTAAAAATGGCAAAATGTTCATCAGAAACTAAACCACGTTCACGACCAATAGGTGTAAGGCGTGCATCGGCATTGTCTTCTCTTAAAAGAAGTCTGTATTCAGCACGAGAAGTAAACATTCTAAATGGTTCTTCTGTTCCTTTGGTTACAAGTTCATCAACTAAAACAGCCATATATGCTTCATCACGACGAAGTAAAAATGGTTCACGATTTTCAAGTACAGCTGCAACGTTTAAAGCTGCCCAAAGACCTTGTGCTGCAGCCTCTTCATAACCAGAAGTACCATTAATTTGTCCTGCAAACCATAATCCTTTTACTTTTTTGGTTTGTAAGGTAGGCATAAGTTGGATAGGATTAGCGTAATCATATTCAATGGCATAACCAGGACGAACAATTTTAGCGTTTTCTAAGCCCGGTATTGTAGCAATCATTCCTTCTTGTATATCTAAAGGTAAACTAGTGGAAATACCATTTGGGTAACATTCTTCAAAATTCAGTCCTTCTGGTTCAACAAAAATTTGATGTCTTTCTCGTTCGGGAAAACGTGCAACTTTATCTTCCACAGAAGGGCAATATCTTGCTCCTGTTCCTTCAATAACCCCTGTAAATAAAGGGGATCTATCCATGCCAGAGCGAATGATGGAATGTGTTTTTTCATTTGTCCATGTAATATAGCAAGGAACTTGTTGTAATTTTGGTCCTTTACCATGAAAGCTAAAGCCTGGTGGGGGGAAATCCCCTGCTTGTTCTTCCATTACAGAAAAATTAATAGAATCATAACGAATACGAGGTGTTGTGCCTGTTTTTAATCTTCCAAGTTGTATACCTACGCGTCGTAACGCATTAGATAAATGCATACTTGGAGAATCTCCAAGTCGACCTCCTGGCATATTTTTTAAACCAATATGGATAAGTCCACATAAAAATGTACCTGTGGTTAAAAGAATATGCTTTGCATAGAATTTTTTACCAATAGCAGTAATAAGTCCTACAATTTTATGTTGTTGTTCTTCATTTGCTTGCGGGGTAATTTCTTCTGTTATTAAATCTTCGACAATATCTTGCCAAATAGTGAGATTTTTTTGATTAAAAATAGTTGATTTAACAACCTTTATATATGCTTCTCTATCCATTTGTGCTCGGCGAGAACGTACAGCAGGTCCTTTACTTTGGTTTAATATTCGGAATTGTATACCAGCTTCATCAGCCCAAAGTCCCATGCACCCACCTAATGCATCTATTTCACGCACTAAATGTCCTTTAGCAAGACCACCAATAGCAGGGTTGCAAGAAAGATGTCCTATTCTATCAATATTGCTTGTAATAAGAAGTGTTTTATGTCCTAAGCGAGCAAGAGCCATACTTGCTTCACAGCCAGCATGACCAGCACCCACTACTATACAATCAAAATGTTCTTCTATCATAATTTTTTCCGAAAAATATTCTTGAAATATCCTTTGATATACTTATCTTTTTTCAAAACTGTGAATAATTCTAAAGCCATTATTATCAATTTTATTTGCTTCTTTTTTGAATAATTGCAACCATTGTTCACCGTACAATAATTCAGAAAGCCATTCAGCACTATGCAAAACTTGTCTATTAGCAATATGCGTATTGCCGTTTTCTTTGAGCTTTATTAATGTTCTGCTAATACCAATTTTACAAGAAGGGCAACCTACAATAATAGGGCTTTCATTTTCATATTGTGGGAGCATAGCTTCAAGGCGATTTTTCTTTCTTTCACGCAACGCATTATAAATACCTGGAGAAGAATATGCACCAGTACCAGATTCACCACAACAACCAGGACTTAATGTTAATTTTGAGCCACTCAATTTAGCAATGGCATTAGCTGCCATAACGCCACCTTTTACAGCTTTTACTCCAGACCATTCAGGGTGGCAAGAAGCATGATAAATAACATTTTGTTCGGCATTTGTGGTTGGAGTGTCTTCTGTTTGAGAAAGCATTTGCATAAGATCCATTTGTTTTAATGGTGCATTTTCAACATCTTTTAATTCATAACGTGTCATAGAGTCACGGCAAGAGCCACAAGCTGTAATCAATGTTTTTATATGTAAACCACGTGCTTCAGCTGCACGAATGATAGCAGAAAGATAATCTTTATTTTTAGCAAGATTTTCTTTGTAATTACCGTCAGCCCCAGAAGAAAGAAGAGGATAACCACAACAAAGATGTTGTTCTGGAACAATAACAGGAATATTGGCTTGTGTTAAAAGATTTAACGCTGCTAAACCTATACGACGATAAAATAAAGAACCACCACAACCAGGAAAATAAAGTACAGCTTCTACTTTTTTGTTTTGTGCTAATTCTTCAGCCCTTTGTTCTGGAATAAAATAACCACTTTTTTCAAGATTGAGATCATGATAAATATTATTCAAGCCAAGATTTGGACCTTTACCAGAAAAAAGAGGGCTTTCAAAACGTTCACGCCACATTTTAGGCACAACCCCAAGTACGGTGTTTCCTACTTTTTGTCCCACAGCAGCAGCTTTTGCCATTGTTGGGATACGGGTTTGTGGATTACCAGAAAGCCAATTTAAAACAGTATGTTTAATTGGGTGACCGCTCATACCTTCCTCTTTGAGGAAAGCAAGCATAGCAAGGGCAACTTTAGCAGAATCAATTTTAACAGGACAAACAGAAGTACAACGTCCGCAACCTGTACAGTGTTCAACCATAAAGCGTAATTCTTCTAAAAGGGAAGGATCAATTTTTCCTTTTGTTGCTTGTGCGTAGTAAATTGCTTCTGTAATAGCCCCTAAAATCATATTTTTATTTCTTGGGTGATATTGATAAGAGCGTTCAGGGTAAACCATTGGGCAGACTTGTTTACACTTTCCGCAACGTGTACAGGCTTGTACTGTACTAAGTAATTCAATAAAGCGTTCTTTATCATCAAGACCACTTTGTTTAATATCTTCAATAAGACGGTTAAAAGAAAAAGTAAAAGGACGAACAGGTAAATCTCTTTGTACAAGTTTTCCCGGATTTAAAATTTCTCTTGGGTCAACACGTTCTTTAAAGGAACGTAATGCTTTTATTTTTTCATGCTCTAAGAAACTAATTTTTGTAATACCAATGCCATGCTCACCAGAAACAGCACCTCCCATTTCTTTTGCTGTTTCCATAACACGCAAAACAGCTTCTTCTGCATTTTCCATCATGTGTGGATCATTGGAGTTTACAGGAAGGTTTACGTGACAATTACCGTCACCAGCGTGCATATGGCTTGCTACAATGATACGGCTTTGTCGCATATATTGGGAAATCGCTTGAATTTTTTCTCTAAGGCGAGGGTGTTCTTGACCTAAAGAATCAAGAAAAAGTGTTGCCCTCATCATAAGTTCATCATCACTTACTTCAAGGCTTGATTCTTCTCCACTTGCATATCGTGAGGCATAAGAAAATTCTTTATTGAATTGGTCGTTTTGCATAGGAAAACCTTGTAAACGTCCAACTTCTTGTAATGCATAACGATATGCTTGACCTGCCATTTCTAAATTTAATAATTCTAAGAAATGGGCAAAATCAGGAATTTTAGGCATAGGAATAACAACGTCTTCATTCATTTTAAAACCAGAAGTACGTTTTGCTATGGCAGATAATTTATGTCTATCTTCCCAGAAAAGCTCACTTTCTTTTTTATCTTTTGCAAGGGCTGCATAAATAAATTCGTTATCCCCAACAAGATCGAGCATTTCTTTTACACAATCATCAAGAAGTATTTCATCATTACCATCAACTTGGACAATAATTACAGAAATAGGATCACCTTCATGTCTTGGAGATTTCCTTTTATATTCAATAGCTTGTACATATTTTACGTTAAATTCTTCTAAAGCAGAAACACGAACATAATCACCTTCATGGCGAATTCTATCTCGTAAGGCAACAATTTTATTAATAAGTTCTGCTGCTGGTTTCATGCTTCTTCCAAAAAATTCAAGAGCAAGCACACGTGAAAATTTTGGTTGATCATGTAAAATAAAGGTTGCATCTGTGATAATACCGTCAACCCCTTCTTTCTGCATACCAGGCAAGCCACCTAAAACTTTATTGGTAACATCTTTACCTAGTCCAGGTAGACGAATTTCATCACCACGCAATTCTACAACACTGCGAAGTCCACCTGTATCATCATCACGAACTTCAAAGGTTGCAATTTCATTTTCTAATATTTTATGGTGGGGGTGACAGACCCGTTCTATACGGATTAATTCCCCCGTAGGCGTTACCATACGCCAAGATAAAAGGTTATCAAGAGTTGTTCCATATTCAAAACAGAAAGGACCGCCAGAATTTTCTGCAACATTACCACCAATGGTAGAGGCAGTTTTTGAGGCAGGGTCTACTGTGAAAAGAAAATGTTTTTCTGCTGCTCTATCAATGGCATCTTGAGTTATTACCCCAGCTTCGCACATCATGGTTTTATTTTCTGTATCAATAACTACCTTTGTCAGGCGAGTCATATTAACAATAACACTACGTTTACGCGCAGGCACAGCTCCACCTGTCATGCCAGAACCACCACCACGAGGTATAAGAGCGAATTTCATTTCATTAGCAAGACGAACAAGTGCCATAAGATGTTCTATGGTATCAGGTTCTACAACTAAAAGAGGTAATTCCATACGTAAGTCGGTTGCATCTGTACTTGTTTCTACTAAAGCTCCTGGTCTTGTGATAATACATTCTTCTGGCATAATATCCAGTAAATTATCTACAAGTTCATCACGAAATGCCATTTCTGCATCATAAGCACTCCAGAACATAGTCATACCCTCGCTTATAGCAGTGGCATAAACGTGTGCTAAAGCTTGTGATTCGCGATGATAGCGTGCATCAACACTTTGTTTTACACTTTGTGCAGAAATAAAAGGGTTATATGCAACAAGAAATAATTCTTCAGCAATTTCACTTGCTAATTGTTGTACGGCACTAGGCCAGCTTTCAAACTCATTGAGATTTATACGTAAAATTCTATTTACAACAAAGGCAGCAGAAATAGAAACGTGAGGTCCTTTATGTGGCATGGAGTAACTCCTTAATATATAGGGTTATGCGTTTTAAAGAGCTTTACTAAGGCGAGAACTAATATTGTTGCGTACCCATTTAGGATCTATCCATTCTTTTGGTTGGACAAAAATACCTTGTACAAGAACGCTAAAATGAACATGATCACCAACAGCTAAACCTGTTGTGCCAGTAGTTCCAAGTATATCACCTTTTTTTACAGTATCACCAACTTTTACATTCATGGTTGTAAGGTGCGAGTACAACGATCCAAGCCCTAAGCCATGATCTAAAAGTACCATATTCCCATAAATTCCATTATAACCAACATAAATAACTTTACCGTTATTTCCCGCAGGCACATCAGCTTTTGCAACAGATGCAAGATCAAAACCTAAATGGACTTGTTTATCTATTTCTTTGCCATCAAGAAAATAGGTTCTTCTATCACCAAATTGTGCCATAACAGCAGAACGAGGTAAAATTTTAAATTCCCCTTCCCAAAGAGCTTTTGAGCCAGCATTTGCACGGAACGTGTCCAAAATAAGTTTATCATTTGCTTTTCTAATAGCTCCATTTGCTTCAAGATATTGATCTATTGTGCTTTGTTTGTCTGGTGCTATTTTAGCAAGTTCACTGGCTTTTTTGGTAAGGAATTCTTCTGTAATTTTTACTTTATCTTCTGGAAAGTTTTTATTAACAGCATTCACAATTAAACGACTTTCTGTCACGTTTCCTGCTATATCTTCTGCCATAATTTGTGGATAATATTCAGAATAAAGCATAAATTCAGGAAAAGGAAAAAGACAAGCATACGTTCCTTTTTTTTGCTCATAAGCAGGAAAAAAATCTTCTCCTACATACACTCCTGTTTTTTTTGTTTCTTCTGATACTTTATAAACAATAAGCCCTGCTCCACCACGATGAATAGAAGGTGGGAATGTTTCTACTACAATACGTGGTTGTTTATTATCCATAGAAAGTTGTATTTCTTTTGTTGTACTATTACCTTTATTAAATCCAGCAAGAGAGGCATCGTGAGTTTTTATAATTAAAGTAAAAGCACCTTCTGGAAGTTTAGCGTCTTCTAAGGTAAAAGGATATTCTACACTTTTAGGGTGTTTTGCAAACTTTTCCTTATAAAGCTCAAGAACTTTTGACCCTCGCTTAACAGATACTGTTATACTTCTTATGCCAGAAGTGTCGGCAGCAATAACAGTTATTTCTTTTCTTGGACCTATTTTTTTGCCAAGTTCTTTATCTTCAACGCTAAAATTCAAACTAGGACCTTGTAAATCTTTTAAAAGCACATAGCTAAACAAGGTTATGATGATTAATGTAAATAATGTAATAACGGTGCTTACTTTGTTTTTTAACATTCAGCCTTACTCCTCATCTTCCTTCAATAAATTAAGCGTTATTTTAATAAAATCTGCTTCTGTTAATATGCCTACTAATACATCACCGACTAAAACAGGCAAGCAACCATATTTCAAACTAAGCATGAGTTCTCCTGCTTCTACTACTGGTAAATCAGGTCTAGCACAAATAATATCTGTACGCATAACATCTTTTACTAAAATAGATTGATCTATTTCTGTTTTTACTTCATCACTGATATTAGCTAGGGTTGAAACAGTAAAAGCTAATAAATCCCGACTAGTTACAAGACCACAAAAACGCCCGTCACTATCTACTACTGGGGTATGTCTAATTTTTACTAATTCCATTAGTTGCTTTACATCATGTACAGTATCAGTTGGTTTTATTGTATAAACACTGTCAGTCATAACTTCTTGAATAGTAAGCATAAGGGCCTCCTTAAATTTTAAGGTTTATGGTCATTATAAATATTTTTTAACGTACCCTCTAATGTATGCTTTAGTCAAGAAAACTAGCTAGGTTAAAAAAGAAACTTTGTGATTTTTTTAATTTTTTTTATTTTTTAGAGAAAAATTAAGGTGTGTTGCTAGTAATGAAAATAAAAAGTTACAATATAATAACATAGCATAGTTATATTCAATAGATAAAAATAAATATTTTTTGTTTTTTTGAGAAAAAAGACTTTTTATTAATACCTTAAGATAAGCAAATTTATTGAAATATTGCAATAAATTTTCCTGATTGAGGGGGCTTGGGGGAAATCATTTCCCCCAAAAAATATTTTAATTTAAAAAATACTCTCATATCGTACTATTATAACATTAACATTTACTTATATTAATGTATAATTCCCATAAAAGTACGTATTGCAGAGGCAAAAAGAAGAACAGCAAATATTTTTTTTAAAATTTGAATGGGGAGTTTATGGGAAAGTTTTACTCCTAATGGTGCAACAAGCATACTTGCAAAAGCTATACAAATAAGTGCTGGTATATGAATATATCCAAGAGTATTTTTAGGAAGATCAGTAATATGATACCCTGCGATAATATAGCCAATTCCCCCAGAAAGAGCCAAACTCCACGCTAAGGCTGTTGATGTTCCTATGGCTTTATGCATATCACCAAGTGTATATTTTAAAAAAGGTACAAAAATACTTCCCCCAGCAAGCCCTACAAAACTAGAAAAAACACCAATAATAAAAGCACTTAGTTGATAAAAAAAGTTAGTAAATTCCTTTTTACTTTTTCTTGGACATAAATCAAATAAAATTTGTATGCCAACAGCAACCAAAAAGAAAATAAGTATCCAACGCATAAAGGTAGCAGAAAAAAATGTGGAAAGACTTGCACCAACAATAGTTCCAATAACAATAAAAGGAGACATGATTTTCACGAGATTCCACATTACTGCTTTGTGTTTTGTTTGTGCAATAGCACTAGAGAAAGAAGTAAAAATTGAGGCTGAAAGTGATGTTGCCACAATAATATGCATAATATGATGAGGAGGAATTTCTCCATGAGATTCAAAAACAATGAGTAAAAGAGGAACAACTACAAGTCCCCCTCCAATACCAAGCATTCCAGAAAATAATCCTGAAAGTATACCACATAAAGTATAAATTCCTAATTCAAGCATGGTATTACCTCTTTTTTTCTATTTGTGTTTGCCATTTTTTTGCTAAATAAAATAAAACTATTCCAACAAAAATCATTGGCAAACAAAGTATTTGCCCCATTGTAATAAAATTAAAAATATAACCATATTGTGGATCTGGTACACGATAAAACTCTACAAAACTTCGAGCCAACGCATATCCTATACAAAATGTTCCTGAAATAATTCCTTTATTAACTTCTTTTTTTGCCAAGATAAAAAGAAGTAAAAATAATGCTAAACCTTCTAAACCTGCTTCGTAAAGTTGGCTTGGGTGACGAGGAACATTACCGCCACTAGGGAAAAGAACTGCCCATGAAACATTTGATTCCAAGCCCCAAAGCTCACCATTAATAAAATTACCAATGCGACCAAAAAAAAGCCCAATAGGAACACAAGGTGCAATAAAATCTGTTAATTCAATATAACTGCAATGGTGTTTTTTACTCCAAATAAAAAGTGCTGTTAAAACACCTAAAAAACCACCATGAAAAGACATACCACCTTGCCAAATTTTTATAATATCCAAAGGGTTAGCTAAATAATATGTTATATCATAAAAAAGAACATAGCCAAATCGCCCTCCAAGCAAAACGCCTAAAATAACATACGTAAAAAGATCTTCTACATCATTTTTAGTAAATTTTGCATGAGGTAATGTGGTAAAATAACGAGCTAATAACCAACCACAAAAAAAAGCAATAACATACATTAATCCGTACCAATGAACAGTAATATACGATCCAAGAGAAAACGCTATGGGGCTAAAATCGTGTTGATAGTACATGTATGCTCCAAATAAAATTTTATGTTGCAAAGATTAACAAAAAAAGAAGAAAATGCAATGTGTTTTAAAAATATTTTTTCTTTTTGTTTGAAGGTTACACTGTCTTTATCTATAACTTCCTTTACCGTAACGGTTAAAACAAAATAATTCCCCAAAAGCCCTCTTAATTAGGCATTAGTAAAAAAAATTTTTCAAAAAATTTCTTGTTTTCACATTGTAACTACAAATATTTTTTAACGCTATTGTATTACAAAAAGAAAAGCAGAAAAAGTTTTGTAAGGGGGCTAGGGGGAGAAACTTTTTCAAAAGTTTTCCCCCTAGAAAAAAATAAAAAACTCTTAACATATATGCTAAGAGTTTTTCTTATCTTATTTATCTTATTTTTCTTCTTGTAAAAAGCCAATATCGTCTGGAAGATTTTCTTTACTTGCTTCTGTTCGTGCTAGCACGTCACATCGTTCATTTTCAATATGCCCAGCGTGTCCTTTTACCCAATGAAAAGTTACATTATGTTTGCTTAATGCTGTATCTAGCTCTATCCATAAATCTTGGTTTTTTACTGGTTTTTTTTGTGCTGTTTTCCAACCGTTTTTTTTCCAATTTTCTAGCCAACCTTGTTTTATAGCTTTAGCAACATATTGAGAATCTGTATAAATATTAACCATATAAGGTTCTGTGAGTTTCTTTAAGCCAGTAATAACGCCAAGTAATTCCATTCTATTGTTAGTTGTCTTATTAAATCCACTGGCAAACTCTTGTTTTTTTCCTTTATATTCCAAAATAAGTCCATAAGCTCCCGGACCTGGATTTCCAAGACAAGAACCATCAGAATAAAGATTGATATTTTTATCTGTAATAATATGATTATTAAAGTTACTTGTTTCTGAAGTTTCTTCTTTTGAGGCTTTAGAACTTTTTACTTTTATTTTTTTTTCTTCTTCTGTTTTATTAGTAGTTTTGCGTGTACGTGTTTTTTTAGGTTTTTCTTCTTTATCTTGTTTTGGATTTTCTGCTATTTCACTTTGTTCTATTTTTTTAGTTTTACTTGTTGTTTTTATTGTTTCTTCTTTTTTTGTATCTTGCTCTTTTTCTATTGTTTTTGTAGGAATAGGAGCGATATTTAATAAAGGCATAAAACTTGGCTCAAGAAAACTTTCATTATTTTCTTCATCATTATTTAAGCTATATGTGTAAGAACAAGATTTATTAGGACAAGCTAAATGTTCACCACGTGTCTTAGTATTTTTGCGAACTAAAATAGGAGAGTCACATTGTGGGCAAGTTTGTGCTACAGGATAATCCCATAATGCATAGTCACATTTTGGATAGGTACTACAAGAATAAAAAATCTTACCACGTTTAGAGCTTTTTTCCACTAAAACGCCTTCATGGCATTTTGGACAGGTAACACCAGTAGAAAATGGAGCTGCATAGTCGCATTTTGGATAATTAGCACAAGCAAGAAAACGGCTACCTGTATGAGCTTTTTTCAAAATAACATTGCCACCACATTTTGGACATTGTCCAACCACCTCATATTTTGGGGCAGCTTGTAGTTCTATTTCACCTTGTTCATTGCGAATAAAGTTTGAGGTAAAAGTACATTCTGGATAGCTAGAACAAGCAACAAATTCACCACTTTTCCCAAATTTTATTGTTAATGGTTTTCCACATTTTGGACAAGGAACATTTGTTTCAACCCCAGCTTTTATGGCTTTCATTTCTTTTGAGGCATTATTAAGCGTTGTATTAAAATCGCCTGAAAAATCAGAAAGAAGTTTTACCCATTGCAAATTACCGTCTGCTACTTGGTCAAGGTTTTCTTCCATTTTTGCAGTAAAACCAACGTCCATAAGCGTTGGGAAATATTTGCGTAATTGAGAACAGACAACAGTCCCCAAATCTGTTGGAATAAAATGTTTATTATCTAAACGCACATATTCACGATCTTGAATAGTGGAAATAATAGTTGCATAGGTGGAAGGACGACCAATTCCCCTTTCTTCAAGTTCTCGAACAAGAGAGGCTTCGGTATAGCGTGGGCTTGGTTGTGTAAATTTTTGTTCTTTAGTGATTTGTTCAACGCCTAAAATATCTTGAGCGGAAAGTTTAGGAAGTTCTTCTTCTTTATCATCAGAACTGCTAAGTACGGTTAAAAATCCCGGAAAAAGAAGTCTAGCTCCTTTAGTTTTCCATTGTGTTTCAACAGGATACATTTCTTTTTCAAGATCTGTTTCTGGTGTAATATCTTTATTATTACAATTAATTGTAACAACTGTATCATGGAAACGAGCATTAGCCATTTGTGAAGCAACAAATCTTGTCCAAATAAGAGAATATAGTCTATATTGATCAGGAGTAAGAGCGGATTTTACGTCTTCAGGCAGAATAGTAACATCAACAGGACGAATAGCTTCGTGAGCATCTTGGATAGCTTTTTTTCCTTTAAAATCACGTCCTTTGCCACCAGAAGCAAGATAATCTTTACCAAATTTTTCTTCAATAAAATCTTTTGCAGCTTTTTTTGCTTCATCAGCAATACGCACAGAATCAGTACGCATATAGGTAATTAATGCAACAGTACCACGTCCTTCAATGTCTATGCCTTCATAAAGGCGTTGTGCTGTGGACATGGTTCGTTTAGCAGGAAAGCCTAAACGTTGGTTAGCTGTTTGTTGTAATGTGGAGGTAGTAAAAGGTGCTTGAGGAGCTTTGCTACGTTCTTTTTCTTCCACTGTTTCCACAATAAACGACGCATTTTTTATAGCCTTTTCTAAGGCAAGGGCTTGTTCTTCATTTTGAATTTGAACTTTTTTCCCATTAACTTTTGCTAATTCTGTTTTGAAAGACATATCATCTTTTAAAAGTATGGCTTTAAAATTCCAAAATTCTTCTGGAACAAAGGCAAGTCTTTCTTCTTCTCGCTCAACAATAAGACGTAAAGCAACAGATTGTACACGCCCAGCAGAAATGCCCCGCTTTACAGAATTCCATAAAAGAGGAGAAATTTTATAACCAACTAATCTATCTAAAATACGTCTTGCTTGCTGTGCCTCAAAAAGATGAGGGTCAATTTCTCTTGGGTGTTCAATGGCATCTTTTACAGCCTTAGCAGTAATTTCATTAAATTGAATACGTTTAATATTTTTGGCAACGTCTTTAATTGATTCTGCAATATGCCAAGCAATAGCCTCACCTTCACGATCAGGGTCGGGAGCAAGATAAACAATATCAGCTTTTTTTGCTGCTTCTTGTAAATCATTAACCACTTTTTCTTTTCCCTGAATTGTGACATACTTTGGCATAAAAGTTGTTTCATCAACTCCAAGCTCACGGGAGGGCAAATCGCGAATATGCCCTACACTAGCTTGTACCATATAACGATTGCCAAGAAATTTTTTTATTGTTTTCACCTTAGCAGGCGATTCTACTATGATAAGATCTTTACTCATATTCAATCACTTTTTTAATATTTTTTTAAGAAAATAATAAAAAGATAAAAAGCGTCAAGTAAAATATTGAAAATTTCAAATATTTTTTCTTTTTTTTGTAATAATCGTTTGCTTGCTTTTTTTAGCATACTATATCACAATAAACCTTAGAGGTGAATTATGCAAAACCATTATGCTATTATTCCGTCACGTTATGCTTCTACCAGATTTCCGGGTAAACCCTTAGTAGAAATAGGTGGTAAGCCTCTTTTTTGGCATGTTTATATGCGAGCCAAGGAATCTGATTTATTTAATGATGTTTGGCTTGCTTTAGATGATGAAAGAATTGAAGAAAAAGCAAAAGAACTTGGTATTCCTTATGTTCTTACAAAAAAAGAACACCCAAGTGGTACAGATAGAGTACGTGAAGCTGTGAATATTTTAGATTTAGATGCAAAAGCCGTTATAGCCAATATACAGGGTGATGAACCTTTTGTTTCTAAAGAAATGATGCAGAAACTTCTTGAACCTTTTCAAAATTCTTCTTGTGAAAGTGCTACTCTTGGGGTGATTTTAGATGAGGAAAAAGATAAAGCACGCATTGAATCACCAAATCAAGTAAAAATTGCCTTAGCACAAAATGGTGAGGCTTTATATTTTTCGCGTGCAGCAATTCCTTTTGCAAGGGATAATGTAAGAAAAGCTCCGTATGTGGGGCATATTGGAGTATACGCTTTTCGTCGTATTACGTTAGAAAAAATGGCAGAATTTGAACCAAGTCCTTTGGAAGAAACAGAAAAATTAGAACAATTACGATTGCTTGAACATGGTATACGTATGCAGGTACGGCTTATTTCTGAGGCCTCTTGTGGGGTGGATACTCCAGAAGATTTAGAATATGCCCGAAAATATTATCAAGAACACCCAGAATTTTGGGTAAAAGCAGAGTAAACAATAAGGAAAAGATAATGAAAAAAAGCACCATTATTATTTATGCATTAGTTTTAGTATTAGCTGTTTTTGCTGGAACTTTTGTTCAAAAAAATATAGACCAAAATAAAACCGTAACTATTGTTGCAGAACCAAAACCAGAAAAACAATCAGAAAAAATGGGGTATCCTGAATTAGCAAGTCTTGTTATGTTAAGAGAATTTGTTGAATATCCTGTGTATAAAAAAGTTATTCTTCCAAAAGTAGAAAAACTTTTATCAAAAGAAAATGCAACAAAAGAAGAATATGCTCAATTTGAAAAAGAGGTACAACAAGAACTTTCTGCTCAAGGTATACACATAGAAAAACTTGTACATGAATATTTACGAAAAGAACCTCTTAAAGAGTCTTTTAAAGATACTTGGCAAAAATTTACCGACGATGCAGCTAAAATGGGTAAAGATGTACAAAAGGAAATGAGTAATTTTATGGAAGAATTAAATAAACAATTTAATTCTGATGAACCTAAAAAAGAAACACAAAATCAAAATAATCAAGTGGTAATGTAATGATACGATTACAATCTTGGAATGTTAATGGATTTCGTTCTGTAAGAAAAAAAGAAGATTGGCAATGGTTTGAAAATAAAGAAAGCATAGCTGATATTGTGGGTATTCAAGAAACAAAAGCCCATGAAGATCAAATAAATGATGAGGATAAACACCCTTTAGGGCGTAAAAGTTATTGGGCAAATTCCCTTGTTAAAAAAGGATATTCTGGCGTTGCAGTTTTTACAGATTTAAAACCTCTTAGTGTGGAAATAGAATTGCCTTGTGCTGAGTATCAGGGTGAGGGTCGAATTGTTCATTTAGAATTTCCTCATTTTCATTATTTTAATGGTTATTTTCCTAATGGAGGAGAAGAACTTGCAAAGGGGGTATTTAAACGTGTTCCCTATAAAATGGGATTTTTTGATTGTTTTTTAACCTATGCAGAAGAACTTCGAAAAACAAAACCTATTGTTGTTTGTGGGGATTTTAATATTGCCCATAAAGAAATAGATTTAGCTCGCCCAAAAGATAATATATATAATACAGGTTTTTTGGCAGAAGAACGTGCTTTTTTAGATAAAATGATTGGGTTAGGCTATGTAGATACATATCGCCATGTACATGGTGATAAAGAAGGTGCTTATACTTGGTGGTCTTATAAAACAAGGGCTAGAGAAAGAAATATTGGTTGGCGTATTGACTATTTTTTTGTGTCTGATGAATTAAAACCTTATATTGCAGATGCATGGATTGAAGATACTGTTTTTGGTTCTGACCATTGTCCTGTTGGGCTTAGCTTAGATTTGCCACAAGAATAAAAGTATTTATTTAGGGGGAGAACTTTTGAAAAAGTTTTTCCTCCTAAAATTCCTCTCACAAAACTTTTTAATTAAATTTTTAAAAAGTAATTTTGTAAAATAATACTACCTTGATAGTAATATGTGTTTAATGTTTTTTATTAAAGATGATTGAAAAAATGTGTTGTATTATGTCTTTTTTGAAAACAATGAAAAGTAACCACAAAAAAACCCAAGCTATTGCTTGGGTAAATATGGGGCGAAAGAAGGGACTTGAACCCTCGGCCACCTGGGCCACAACCAGGTGCTCTGCCAACTGAGCTACTTCCGCCGTGAAACATCTATTTAATTTAAACTTTGATGAAGGTCAAGTGTTTTTTTGAAAAAAATAAAAATTGGAGAAAATATGGATAGTCTTTTAATTACAGGGGGTGTTTCCCTACAAGGTACAGTAAAAGTTAGTGGTGCAAAAAATGCAGCACTTCCTATTTTATTAGGAGCGATTTTATTTGATAAGCAAGTAATTTTTGAAAATGTACCAAATTTAAGGGATATTCATACAACAAAAAATTTATTAGAAACACTTGGTTTTGAAACATCTTTTTCTAATGGTCGTATGGAAGTTTGTCAAAAAAATTCTGTTACCCCAGAAGCTCCTTATGATTTAGTAAAAACCATGCGAGCCTCTGTTCTATGTCTTGGGCCTCTTTTGGCAAGACTTGGAGAAGCTCATGTCGCCATGCCGGGTGGTTGTGCTATTGGAGCTAGACCTGTTGATTTACATTTATCTGCTTTAGAAAAAATGGGAGCAGAATTTACGCTTGATAATGGATATATTATAGGTCGCTGTCAAAAATTACACGGAGCACATATTCATTTTGATTTTCCTACTGTTGGGGGAACAGAAAATATAATGATGGCAGCAAGTCTTGCTGATGGTGAAACTATTTTAGAAAATGCTGCTCGCGAACCTGAAATTGTAGATTTAGCTAATTTTTTAAATAGTTGTGGAGCAAAAATCACTGGAGCAGGTGAATCTCAAATCCATATACAAGGCGTTGCACGTTTAGAACAAAAAAATCCTTATAAAATTATGCCAGATAGAATAGAAGCAGGAACATATCTTATTGCTGCCGCTATGACAAATGGTGAAGTTCGAGTTGAAGATTGTCCTCATCACGACATGGAAGCTCTTTTTGATAAACTTCGTGCTTGTAATGTTTCTCTTGAAATTGAGGGAAATACCGTACTTGCTAAAAAACATCAAGAATTGAATGCTGTTGATATTCGTACCTTGCCTCATCCGGGTTTTCCAACAGATATGCAAGCACAATTTATGGCTATGCTTACTCTTTGTAAAGGATCTGGGCTTGTGGAAGAAACTATTTTTGAGAATCGCTTTATGCACGTTCCAGAGCTTATTAGAATGGGAGCAGATATTCGCTTATCAGGAAATTCTGCTGTGGTGCGTGGTGTGCCTTCTTTAGCAGGAGCTCCTGTTATGGCTAGTGACTTGAGAGCTGGGGCTGCTCTTGTTTTAGCAGGGCTTTGTGCTGATGGTGAAACACGCGTTGATAGAATTTACCATGTGGATCGTGGCTATGAGGGTATGGAATTAAAATTACAAAGTTTAGGTGCAAAAATAAAACGTATTAAAAGTGAATAAGTTTTTTGAAATATTTTTTATCATACCGTAATATTTTTCTTTTTTCTTTGGGGTTACACTGTCTTTATCCGTAATTTCCTTTGTCGTAACGGCTAAAGCAAAATGATTTCCCCTAAGATCCCTCAATCAGGCAAATTTATTATTATATTTCAATAAATTTGCCTATTTTAGGATATGAGTAGAAAATCTTTTTTCTCAAAAATAAAAAAATTATTTATAATAGCACCATACTGCAAGTCTTTTATTTTTATTATTAAAAAACAGAATTTTAATTATATATAATTTGAAAACAGACCTATATAATTAGAAACATATTCCATAGTTTTTAACATGATATAAAAAATGAAAAAATCTTAACTTGACAAGAAGATAGGTTAAGAATAAAAATTTATTTTTTATGTTTACTATGTTGCCCTGTGTGGGATAATAATATCCATTTTTGCAAAGCAAAGAGGAGAACC
>JARHYD010000162.1 GCA_029258655.1 Mailhella sp. | reverse complement strand
GATAAACAGATTTTGCATTGATTTATTGCTTCTATAAATTTCTTTTTATACATAATCACACCATAAATATAGGGTTATAGAGTTAATGTTTAATTATCAGTTATCAAATAAAAAATCTAGTGATTATGTATAAAAAATAAAAAAATATTTTGTCAATACATAAAATTATTTATATATTAATCAATTAACTAATAAGGTATGTGTTCAAATTATTTATTATATTGTTTTTTTATAAAAAAATAAAATAGTTGTAATGAATAGTATTAGAAAAACGTTATTTTTGTAAAAATTGTTCAACAAGGGGTAAAATATTTTCTTTTGGTTTAAACCAATGAATACGATTATCAGCTCTAAACCAAGTCCATTGGCGTTTGGCGTAAGCTCTTGTATTTTTATTCCAAAGGTATTGACATTCTTGTAAATCATATTCTTTGCGTAGATATTTAGCTATTTCTATGCAGCCAATGCCTGTCCAGCCTGGAGCTGTAATATCTGGGCAAATTTCTAAAGCTTTTTGTGCTTCTTCCAATGCACCTTTTTCTAACATAATTTTTGTACGTAATTGTAGAATTGGTGTAAGTTCTTCTAAAGGTAAACCAATGCCAATGCGTAAAATTTCATATTCTGTATTTTCTGGCGTTTCTTTATGCCATTCACTAAATTTTTTTCCTGTGGCAGTAAAAACTTCTAAGGCACGCGAAATGCGTTGTTTATCGTTGAAATGAATTTTTTGTGCATATTCTGGATCTATGTTACATAATTCCTCATAAAGGATTTTGCTACCTTTTGTTTCTGTTTCGTGAATAAAATGTTGGTGGATATGGTCTGGAATAGGGGGAATTTCTGCTATTCCATCAAGTAAGGCTCGAAAATAAAAGCCAGTGCCACCAACTAAAACGGGGATAATGTTTTGTTGATGAGCTTGTGAAATACAAAATTTTGCTTTTTCTATCCAATCACCAGCGGAGCTTGTTTCTTTTGTTTCTAAGTAGCCATATAATTTATGTGGGCAATGAGATTTTTCTTCTTCATCTGGTTGTGCAGAAATAATAGGAAAATCTTTATATAATTGTCGTGAATCGGCATTGATAATCCAAGTTTTAAGACCTGCTTTTGCAAGTGAAAGGGAACTAGCTGTTTTGCCTGCTCCTGTTGGTCCCATAATACAAATAATTTTATTCATGTCTTTGATATTTTTCTTTTAGTGCATTCCAAATATTCGCAGGAACTAAATCCGAAACATTTCCCCCAAGACTTGCAACAGTTTTTAGATTAGTAGAGCTTACATACATCCAATGAAAATCTGCCATTAAAAAAACGGTTTGAATATGGGGAGAAAGTTTTCTATTCATTAAAGCCATTTGAAATTCGTAATCAAAATCAGAAATAGCACGCATACCACGTAAAATAACTATGGCATTTTTTTGTTGTGCGTATTCAGCTAAAAGACCATTAAAAGGTTCAACTATCACTTTGTTTCTATGTGGGGTATTATGAAAATATTCTTTTATGAGTTGTACTCGCTCATCAAGAGTAAAAAGTGTATTTTTTCCACTATCATGGGCAACACCAACTATAAGCTTATCTAATAAACTAAGACCTCGAGTAATAATACTAATATGCCCATTATGAATAGGGTCAAAAGTACCAGCATAAACCCCTATTCTTGATACCATATAATGATCCTTGTTGAGCCGTAATTTCTATCAAGTTCTAATGTTAGTCCCTCAAAATTTTCTGTGTTGATTTTTAAGTGTTTTTCCACTTCGGCAACGACAAAAGCACCTGATTCAAGCCATTCGCGACGAATAAGATTTTTTAGTGTTTGTGGCAAGAGATTTTCTGCGTAAGGTGGATCAATAAAAACAACAGAAACTTGTTCTGTTGGTCTTTTGCCTGCATATTTAACAGCATCTTCTGTAATAATATGGCATTGTTCTGTAATGCCTAAGGTTTCAGCATTTTTTGCTATACATTTTGCTGCATTAGCATCTTTTTCAATAAAATATGCTTTGTTTGCTCCTCGACTAATGGCTTCAAAAGCAAGACTACCACTACCAGCAAAAAGATCTAAAATAATACATTCTTGCCAGACTACGCCCCTTGCCTCTAATAAAGAAAAAAGAGATTCTCTTACTTTACCCATAGCAGGGCGATAGCCTGGACCTGATACAGTTTTTAAGGTGCGTCCTTTCAACGCACCTGCTATAATTTTCATGATTATCCTTATAATTGTGTAAGTAGCTTGTAGATAGATTGATTAATTTCTGCAAGCTTATCATGGATTTCTGTTTGATCTTCCCATGTTTTTTCTTGAATATTATCAAGGCGTTTATGAAGTTGTGCAACTCTTGTATCCAAATCTTCGAGTACAAAATTCCAATCAACTTTTGGCATGGAATGTTTTTTAATAATTGGTTGTGTACTTTGTTCTGAATTTTCAATAGTTGCTGGAGCTTGGAGATTAAGTTCCATTTCCTCTAAATATTCTGGAATACTTACATCAAGTTTATACTGTTCTTTAATAAGTTCTGCAAGTGTTTGTTGGGCAGTTTGTTCACCATGAATAAGAACAACATGAGGTTTATATTTTGCAATAGTTCCAAGCCATTCAAGAAGTTGGCTTTGACCTGCATGAGCAGAAAAACCACCAATAGTATAAATTTTTGCGGCAACGCTAAGATCATTGCCCATAAGGTTTACACTTGTAGCTCCTTCTACAATTTTTCTGCCAAGAGTTCCAACTGCTTGGAATCCCACAAAAACAATAGAAGTTTCTGGTTTCCAAATATTATGTTTTAAATGGTGCTTAATTCGTCCAGCATTACACATACCACTAGCTGATAAAATAATAGCAGGACCTTCTAAAAGATTTAGAGCTTGTGATTCTTCTGTTTTTGTTGTGTAAATAACTTTTGAGGAGAAATTTCTAATTGCTTCAATATTATGTTTTATTTCATGGGTATCAAGTGTTTCTTTATAATCTATAAAAACTTGTGTTGCTTTAATCGCTAGAGGACTATCTAAATAAATAGGCATATTATGAGGAAGTTTTCCTTCTGCATCAAGCAAAGAAAGACAATAAAGAATTTCTTGAGCTCTTTCTACTGCAAAGGTTGGAATAATAACTTTACCACCAAGTTTATAGCTTCTTTCAATAGCTTCATGGAGTTCTTCTAAACTATTGCTTTCATTTTTATGGTTTCTATTGCCGTAGGTTGACTCCATAAAAAGATAATCTGTTTTTTCAAGAGGGGCAGGATCAAATAAAAGCATATTTTCTGGTCTGCCAATATCACCAGAAAAAGTGAGGCGTTTTGTTTCTCCATTTTCTGTAATATCAAGAATGATAAATGCAGCACCTAAAATATGTGCTGCATATTTATAGGTAACTTTTACATTTGGTACAGGTTCAAAAGTTTTATCAAATTCTATAACAGAAAATTGGTTAATGCATTTTTTTGCATCTTCAATACTATATAATAAATCATTTTCTTTCTTTTTTCCTGTTCTGCTTCTTTGTTTATTTCGCCATTCAAATTCCATTTCTTGGATATGGGCACTATCTTCAAGCATTAGTGATACAAGATCATAGGTTGGAGCAGTACAATATATTTTTCCTTTAAAACCATGAGAAGCTATACGTGGAATAAGACCTGAATGGTCAATATGGGCATGGGTAAGCAAAATAAAATCAAGTGAATTAGGTTGATATAAATCTGTATCAAAGTTTCTTTCTTCAATAGCTTTATTCCCTTGATGCATTCCACAATCAATGGCAAAGCGATGTCCTGCTGCTTCAATAACATGGCAAGAACCTGTAACTGTTTTGGCTGCACCTAAAAACTGTACTTTCATAGAAGCCTCACTTTTTGCAATTAGTTTTTAAAAGCCTATTCTTATGGTTTTGATTAACAATTACGCTATTTTTTCACAAATGAAAAGAGTTTTTACGGGGGAAAAGTTTTAATTTTATATTGCTTAATATATTATTTATTCTTATGATACCATTATAAATTCATAAGCGAGGTTAGATTATGTTTAAAGATTGTGTGCCTTATAAAGTTGATAATCAAATAAATCAAGAATCTTGGCGTGTTTTTAGAATTATGGGTGAGCTTGTTGATGGTTTCGATACTTTAAATAATATTCCGCCTTGCGTTTCCATTTTTGGTTCTGCTCGCACAAAACCAGAAGATAAACTTTACCAAGAAACAGAATTAATTGCACAAAAAATTTGTGAAGAAGGTTTTGGGGTTATTACTGGTGGTGGTCCTGGTTTTATGGAAGCAGGAAATAAGGGTGCTTATAATGTTAAAGGTACTTCTATTGGTTTGCATATTGAATTACCACATGAACAACATTCTAATCCTTATATAACAACTCGTTGTGCTTTTCGTTATTTCTTTGTGCGTAAACTTATGTTTGTAAAGTATGCATTTGCTTATGTCGTTATGCCTGGTGGTTTTGGAACATTAGATGAACTTTTTGAAGCTGCTGTTTTAGTACAAACCCATAAGATTGGTAAATTCCCTATTATTTTATATGATAGTAAATTTTGGGGCGGATTAATTGATTGGATTCGTACAGAAATGGTTGAGCGTGGTTATATTTCTGAAAGTGAAATAAATCTTTTAACTATTTGTGATACTCCTGATGAAGTAATGAAAATCATTAAAGAATTTCCAAAAAATAATGAATATTGATACGCAATTTACTGCACTAGCCCCTTGGGGACCTATTCCCACTGCACCTAAAGGTCATACTTGGGAAAGTTTAATGCAAAAAGCGTTAAATATGGCAAAAAAAGGTGCTGTATTAGGTGAAATTCCTGTTGGGGCTTTAGTGGTAGATGAACAGGGAAATATTTTAGCTTGTACGCATAATCAAAGTATTCAAGATAATGATCCTACTGCTCATGCTGAAATAATAGCTATTCGTAATGCTGCAAAAATAAAAGAAAATTATCGTTTGGCTAATTGCTATTTAGTGGTAACGTTAGAGCCATGTTCTATGTGTATGGGAGCTATTCGAGAAGCAAGACTTGCAGGGCTTTGTTTTGGTGCTTATGATAAAAGGGCTGGTGCTATTTGCTCTTGCTATGAAGGATTGAATTGTCCTGAATTGGGAGTAAAAACTTGGTATTATGGTGGTATTTTAGCTCAAGAAGCAATAACAATTTTACAAGAATTTTTTAAAGATAGACGGTAACAAAATGAGCAGTACGATTGATGAAATTACAATTAATTATGAAGAAAATGGAATTTTGTTAGTTAAAGAAATAGATAAAGAAATTCTTTCTAAAGGATTAAATACAACTATTTTATTTCGCTATAAAGAATATATTGCTGATGCTGATGATTATGGCCCTGATAAATACACAATACGACGTTATAAAAAAATCAATGGTGAATTTCGCCAACAAGCAAAGTTTAATATTTCTAGTGTACGGCAAGGAAAAATAATTGCAGATACACTTGGTCGTTGGCTAAAAGATGTAGAAGAAGAATAATATGCATTTTTATCAGAGAGCAGAAGAAAGACTTGCTCATGTTTTGATGGAAGATTTTCAAAGAAGAGGTTCTACTTTATTGCAAGTTGGACTTCATTCTTGTATTCAACCAGAATTTTTTTGGGATTCTGGTTTTGATGTAACTGCAACTGATGAGAAACAAAAAATTATTGAACTTGCTTTAGAACGATCAGGTCCTCGTATTTCTTATCAAATTGCTAAAAATGATTATTTGCCTTTTGATGATGATAGTTTTGATTATGTTTTTTATGCAACATATATTTATCATTGCTATTTTTATCAAGAAGAACAATCACCTTTATATACTTTTCCACAGGATTATATACAAAAATTTTATGGTGAAAATGGAATTTTGCAAGAACTTTGCCGGGTTGCAAGAAGAGGTGTATTAATTATTAGTAAAAATGCTTTTTCTTTATTTTCTGTTAAACATTATGGGGTTCGATTAAATCCTTATACATTATGGAGAAAAGGAAAAGCCTATTGCCCAAAAGGAAGTGTTCGTTTTGCGTCAACGGGGTTTTTACCACGCTTTATTCCTAATAAATTGCGTTCCCTAAATAATGCTGTTTCTTTTTTACCTTTTGGTGCATTAATTGGTATTAGTCTTAATTTTAATGCTCCGACAATTTCTGGTATAGGAGCATTATGGCAAAATGAATGCAAAAGTATTGAACACTCACCATGTGTACAAAGAAATTCTATAAAATAAAAAGCCCTTAGATAAGGGCTTTTTTTAGGTATGGGTGTTTAAAAAAAATAATCTTATTTTATTTTTTCTTTTTGGGGAAATGATTTCCCCCAAGCCCCCTCAATCTGGTAAGTTTATTGAAATAAATTTCAATAAACTTACCTATGTTAGGGCATGAGTAGAAAATATTTTTTCCTAAAAATAAAATTTATTTATTTTTATATATTGAATATAAGTATTTTCTAATCCTATTACATTGTAACTATGTTATTTTATTATGAGAGAACAGAGTTTAATTATTATAACTAATTTGAAAAAACCCCCTTAATAAAAGAATTATGCTTGATAAATACATTCACCAGCTACATAGGTTTCAAGGACTTTTAAATCTTTAATTGTTTCTGGTTTAATAGTTAATGGGTTATCGGATAAAATGATCATATCAGCTTGTTTGCCTTTTTCTAATGAGCCAAGTTTATCTTCAAGTTTATACATTCTTGCAGCATTAATTGTTACACCACGTAATGCGTCTATAACATTTATTCTTTGATCTTCACCAAGTATATATCCGCTTGATGTTACACGATTTACAGCAGAAAAAACATCAAGAAGAGGATTAATAGGAGTTACAGGGGTATCATTGTGTAATGCAAATTGAATACCTTGCTTTCTTGCTGAATTACATGGGCTAATATGTGCAGCCATTTCTGGGCCAGAAACATACTGACGATGTATATCACCCCAAAAAAATGTATGAGTGACAAAGTAACTTGGGATAAGTTCATTATCTGCTATACGTGCTATTTGATCTGGTCTATTGAATTGACAGTGATTTAAAATATGTCGATGGTCATTACGAGGAGTATTTTTATTAACAGTGATATAAGCATTAATCATATTTTCGATTGCTTGGTCACCGTTTGTATGAGTTGCTATTTGCCAGCCATTATCATGTAATGTTTGTACTCTTTTCATCATAATTTCTGGACTTTCAAAATAAGAAAAACCTCGATAATCTTTTGGTTTGCCTGTCATTTGTTTATAATATGGTTTAGAAAAATGAGCAGTATATCCTTGTGGACTACCATCAGCAAAAAGTTTTGCAGCTCCTAAAATAACTTTTCCATTTTGATCTAAAATATCACTTGAACGTTTATCTTTATATTGTTTTGTAATATCATCATTTAATTGTGCATAAGGCCAAATAACTACACGTATATCTAAATCGCCAGAATCAGACGCTTTGAGGAAATAATTATCAATAGTAGGGCTACCACCATTATTGGCTGTTGTTATGCCATTTGATGCATAAACTTTAGAATCAAATGCAATAGATTTTAAATAATCTATTTCAATAGTAGGCATATCAGGGGTATATAAAAGTTGTTGAGATTGACCTTCAAATAAGCCTGTTAATTTTCCATTTTCTACTCGAATAACACCTGTTTTAGGTTTTGTATTTGTGGTTATTTTGGCAATTTCTAAGGCCTTGCTGTTAGCAACAGCAAGGTGTCCGCTTACGTGTTTAATAATAATAGGGTGGTCTCGAGAAACATCATCTAATTCTTCGCGTGTAGGATGGCGTTGTTCTTTCATGGCTAAATCATTATAATTTACACCATAAACTAATTGACCTTTTGGCGTTACTTTTGCTTTTTCACTTAATCGATTTTGTAAATCTTCTATACAGGTAACATAGCCTAGTGGAGGAACATTTAAATTTACGTAATAAAGGTCATATACACCACCATTAGGGAAATGACTATGACCATCAATTAAACCTGGAAGTAGCGTTTTACCTTTAAGATCAACCATATTAGCATACTTTCCAGCTAATTGGAGCATATCTTTTTTTGAGCCTGTTCCAAGTATTTTATCTTTTTCAATAACTATTGCTTCTACTACTTCATTTTTAGTGTTCATAGTAAGAATAGGGCCGCCATAAAAAACTGTGACTTTTGATGAAGAGGCATAAAGAGCTTTTGGTAGGGATAATGAAATAGCTGTCGCAGAGGTAAATTTAATAAAATCTCTTCTGTTCATAATATGCTCCTAATGTTATAGGTTAATAACTTTGTTATAAACATAACAAACTAGATATAAAAGTCAATATAAAAGAAAATAAATTTATATCTACATAAAAATTTTGAATTTTTATTTTTTATATTTTTATGCTATTTGTTGGTAGAGTAGAAATAATAGGATTGTTTTAGATATTTATTGAAGAAAAAATATATAACGTGAAAAAAAGAATTTATTATTCTTTTCAGTATTAATTAATTTTTGTAAAATAGATAATTAATACTAACGATAACTAAAGGTTATTTTAAATTTTATTTTATTATAATACAGTGTGTTTTTAAATTATTTATAATTACTTTAACATATTAGATTTGTAAAATAAAAAATATTTTCATAAGGTCACTGATTTAATAAATTTCACTTTCTTAAAGTGGGGGGTGAGAGCTACTACCCAAAGGGTAAGGAAACAAACAATAACGCTAAGGGGGATTTCCTCCGTTAGTTTACCCTCTGCTTGGAATTTTTGAGTCTTAGGGTGATGAAATCCTTTATAAGACTTGATACTATGTAATAATATAATAAATAAGAGAATATTATATAAATTAGAATAATTAAAAATTAATTTAGAAATACATCCAAGTGTATTATAAAATTATTCATTGTTACTTTAATATGGTATTTAAATTTTTGCATTTTTATATTTTCCTAAAAAAATCCTTTTTGTTACAAAAGGATTTTTGGAATAAAAATTTTTGAAAGGGGGTTTTAGGGGGAGGACTTTTTATAAAAAGTCCTCCCCCTAAAAAATTTAAAATACATTTTAACTTTATTAAAAAAAAATTATTCTCATGGCTTTTCATTTTTTAAAGAAAATTATATTATTTTTGGCTCTTGACCATTATCTTTTCTAAGATTATGGTTAATTATAATGAAATTCAATAGATTAAGTAGATATAAAATTAGAAAAATTATTGAATGTTTTTCAATGGATTTAACAGCTACTGCTACAAGT
>JARHYD010000144.1 GCA_029258655.1 Mailhella sp. | reverse complement strand
TCTTTCATACGAATAAGCTTTTCGTCGATGGTTTGTAATGCACCGTCAGCGGTTTGAATAAGAGAAATAGCATCATTTGCGTTACGTGTGCCTTGATGTAAAGCAGAAATATCTGAACGCATTAATTCACGTACTGCAAGGCCTGCTGCGTCGTCAGCAGAACGGTCAACACGAAGACCAGAAGAAAGTTTACGAGTTGAATTTGAAAGACGATCGTAGTGAGATTGCAAGTTACGAGTGGTGTTGTAAGCCATTAAGTTGTTGTTAACTACTAAAGACATATTATCCTCCATGATGTATGTCAAATAGAATTTTTAAGCATCACGTCCCTGTGATGTCCCCTTGATATTTCCCTTAACGACGGCTTTGTTTTTTTATTTAGGGCAACAATAAAATTTTTATTTTTTTTCTTTTGGGGGAATGATTTTTCCCCATAATTAGCTAACTTTATTGAAAGAAATTTCAATAATGTTTCCGATGTTAGGGGATTAAGGTGTGTTTCTAAATTAATTTTTATTTTTCTTGTTTATATAACATTTTTTTCTTTATTATACTATTACATAGTATCACGTTTTATAAGGGGTTTCACCCCTTTGAGCCGAGTAGAGGGTAAGCTAACGGGGGGAAATCCCCCCTAGCGTTGCTGTCTATTTCCCTAAACCTCGTAAACTCGGTATAAGGGAAACGACTTCGTCGCCATTTGGGTAGCTGCTCTCACCCCCGCTTTAGCCGTTGTGACGCAGGAAGCTACGGATAAAGACAGTAATTAGTTACGTAAAATTAAGTTACATAAATCACTGTCGCTATCCGTAAACCTCATTCTTCGCTAACGGCTACCGCTGCACCCCCAAGCAATGTCCCCCAAGAGTTCTTTCTGGTACATACTCTTTTAGCAAGTCGCTTTGCTTTTCGCTTCCAGAGAGTGAAACTTATTAGGTCAGTGACTTTATGAAAATATTTTTTATTTTATAAGCCTAGGGTGTGTTTCTAAATTATGTATAATTAAAACTCTGTGTTCTAATAATGAAAATAAAAGACTTACAGTGTAATGGTATTATAAATAATTTTTTATTTTTGAGAAAAGAGATTTTCTACTCATACCCTAAACTAGGCAAATTTATTGAAATATATTTCAATAAATTTGCCTGATTGAGGGGGGTTGGGGGAAATCATTTCCCCCAAAAAAAGATAGAATAAAATTAATTTAGAAACAGACCCTAATGCATTAAAGTAATTCTAAATAATTTGGAAACACACTCTATTAGGGAATAAAGTTTAATAATTATAAACAAATTAAAAACACAGCCTATACCAAAATAAACAAAAAAAGACCTTTAGAAATAAAGGTCTTTTTTTGTTTATTTTTCAATATATTATACTATACCATGAGCACCAGGTTTTTCTACTTCTTCATGATTTTCCTGTTGACTTAAATATAAATCAATATTTCCAAAAGCCATAAGAATTGGGCTTGCAACAAAAATTGAAGAATATGAACCTACGATAATACCAATTAACATAGTCAATGCAAAATCATGGATAACAGTCCCACCTAATAAATAAAGACTTAAACAAGCAACTAAGGTTGTTAAAGAAGTCATTAACGTACGAGATAGGGTTTGATTTGCACTAAGATTAATAATATCGCCCATACTTGGTTTTACAGCATCTTTTTTAATTGCATTAATATTTTCACGGATACGGTCATAAACAATAATAGTATCGTTTAAAGAATATCCTACAAGAGTTAAAAGAGCTGCAATAACATTAAGATCAATTTCTTTTCCTAAAAGAGTTAAAATACCAAGAGTAACAACAACGTCATGGATAAGAGATAATAATGCCCCTAATGAATAATTCAATTTTACTTTCCAAGAAAGAAATAGCGTAATAATCATAGCCACACAAATTGCATACATTTTATTAAAAAATGTAAAATCAAAGTATACGGCAAGCATATCCATACAATAAATAGCACCCCAAAGAACTGCTGCAATACCTGCCGCAGTAAACCAGCAATGCTCAAAACGTCCAGAAATATACACAGTAATTAACAAGATAGAATAAAAAACAGCCTCTATTGCCATATCGCGTAATTCTGATCCAACTTTTGGACCAACCATTTCAAGACGTGTAATTTTTACATCGTTACCTTGAAAGCTTTCTTTTAATGCTTTATCAAGTTCTACACGTAAATTTTTATGTCCTTGTTCGGACGCACTAAAACGGAGCAAATAATGGTGATTATCTTCTCCAATTTTTTGCACGGTAAGACCTGGCATATTAATATCTTTTAAAGCAGTTTTTACGGAATTATCGTTAACTTCATTTTTGAACTCAATTTGCACCATAACGCCGCCAGCAAAATCAACACCGTAATTTAGCCCACGATTAAGAGCAATGGCAATAAGTCCAATAATAAGGATTATTCCTGTAATAATATAGGCATAGCGTCTAAGTCCAACAAAATCAATATTAACATTTTCTTTAATAAGTTGAATTGGCATAATAAACTCCTAAACGCTAAGTTTTTTTGTTGGGTTGCGTTCCGACCACCATTCAAAAACAGCACGGCAAACAAAAACAGAAGTAAACATAGACGCAACAATACCAAGACTAAGCGTTACAGCAAAACCACGAATAGGACCAGTACCAAATTCATAAAGAATAATAGCTGCAATAATAGTTGTAAGGTTTGAGTCAATAATAGAAATACTTGCACGGCTAAACCCTGCATAGATAGCTTCAGCTGTGCTTACACCAAGCCGTATTTCTTCACGAATACGCTCGAAAATCAATACATTAGCGTCAACTGCCATACCGATAGTTAAAACTACCCCTGCAATACCGGGCAATGTTAAAGTTGCCCCAAAAAGGGAAAGACCTGCAAACATGAGAGCTAATGTTCCACAAAGTAAAATATCTGCAACAAGCCCAGAAAAACCATAAAATAATGGCATCATCACTAAAACTAAAATAGCACCAACCAAAGAAGCTGTAATACC
Organism: Mailhella sp.; assembly: GCA_029258655.1. Lineage (GTDB taxonomy): Bacteria > Desulfobacterota > Desulfovibrionia > Desulfovibrionales > Desulfovibrionaceae > Taurinivorans. Next base: position 4,227 of record JARHYD010000144.1, on the reverse strand, counting down.
ACTATCAATGGATTCTTGCCCTAAAGAAGGACCAACTGTTCTTTCTTCTAAAATATGAACAGGAGCGGGAAGAGAACCAGCTCTAAGCACAACAGCTAAATCATTTGCTTGTTCTGTGGTAAAGTCACCACTGATACTTGCCTCACCACCTGCAATTTTATCTTGAATAACAGGAGCAGAATATACTTCTCCATCAAGAACAATAGCAAGACGTCTTTTGATATTATCACCTGTAACGTGTTCAAAAGTAATAGCACCTTTTGGACTAAACTTTAAAGAAACATACGCAGATCCAAATTTATCAAAGTTAGGACGAGCATTAGCAATATCAGCACCAGTTAAAAGAACTTCATTTTCCAGTACAATGCTTGAGTGTCCTCCTTGCTTATCAAGCATAGGAAAGCGTTGTGTTCCTGCTGGTAATACAAAATCATTAGGGTTAATATCGTCACGAACAAGTCTAAATTCAAGGTGAGCTGTTTGCCCTACAATTTGAATAGCCCGAGAAGTATCTGTAAGTCCTGGTAATTGCACTTGTACTTGATTATCTGATTGTTTACGAATATCAGGTTCTGCAACGCCAAATTGGTCAATACGGTTTCTAATAGTCCGTACAACTTGATCAAGAGTTAAATTTTCTGCTTCTTTTCGTGCAGGATCACTAAGAACATATTTTAAGCTTGTGCCTTGTGTTGCACCAGCAGTATAATCAGATTCAGCAATAAGTTGTAAATTAGGATACCATGATTGAATAGTTTCTTTAATATTAACAAGTTGATCTTGTTTTGGAACAATGATTTCAAGTTGCCCGTCACTCATGCGTGGACGTAAAATATTATACCCTTCTGTAAGAATTTTCTCACGAATACCTTGTCCCATAATAGAAAGGGTATTTTCAATAGCTTTTTCAACATCAACACCAAGAGTAAGGTTCATACCCCCTTTAAGGTCAAGTCCTAAATTAATACGATTTTGGGGAAGAAAATCTTTTAAAGCACCATTACCAATGGCTGGAATATTGGGAAGTGAATATGCTAATCCAATAAGTAAAACAAGAACTGAAAGGAAAAGCCTTAGTTTTGTAGATTTCATCTAGTATTGCCTCAAGTAATATCAAAATACGTTAACGAAATTTTAGACAAAGAAACCTCTCTTAACAAGTAAGAGAGGTAATTTATCAACACCCTATTTATCGTTTTTGCTTTCGTCTGCAACTTTTTCAAGATTTTTAGGGTCGTAAGTATTGCTAATATAACCTCTTGGAATACGTACTTTTGTTTCGCCAAGGTCAACAACAAAAATATCGCCGTTTACCTCCACAATACGACCAAGCATACCACCATTTGTAATAACATGGTCACCTTTTTGAAGATTGTTTAACATTTCTCTATGTTGTTTTGCTCTTTTTTGTTGAGGACGAATTAACAAAAAATAGAAAACAAGAAACATAAGAATTAAAGGCATAAAGGACATCCAAGCAGCACCTTCTGCAGGTGCAGCACCGGGAGTTCCTGCTGCAGCATAAGCAATAGAGGTAAGCATTATAGCCTCCAAGATAGAATTTACCATATTGGTATAAAAAAAATAATCACTCATAATGTTTTTGCAACATCAAGAGTAAAGAATAACATATTTTTTTGATAACTGCATTATTTATTAGTAAAAAAAAATTTTTTTCTATATTGAGTTTATTTTTTCCATAAATAAGTTTATGGTAATTTTATCTATTAACAAAAAGATTAATAAAAAGGAGATAAAAATGGCACTTTATACGGATCAAGAAGCATTAGATTACCATGAATTTCCACGTAAAGGAAAAGTAGAAGTTATTCCAACAGTAAATTGCGATACACAAAAAGATTTATCTATGGCATATTCACCCGGTGTTGCTGTACCTTGCATGAAAATCCATGAAGATGAAACAAATGTGGATCGTTACACAGGTAGATCCAATCTTATTGCCGTTGTTTCCAATGGTACTGCTGTATTAGGACTTGGTAATATTGGTCCAAAAGCATCAAAGCCAGTTATGGAAGGTAAAGGTCTTCTTTTTAAGATGTTTGCTGATGTTGATGTTTTTGATATTGAACTTGATGAAAAAGATCCTAAAAAGATTTGTCAAATTGTAAAATCTCTTGAGCCTACTTTTGGCGGAATTAACTTAGAGGATATTAAAGCTCCAGAATGTTTTTATATCGAAGACCGTCTTAAAAAAGAAATGAATATTCCTGTATTCCATGATGACCAACACGGTACAGCCGTTATTACAGGTGCAGGTCTTATTAACGCTTGCGAACTTACAAAAAGAAAACTTTCTTCTTGTAAAATAGTTATTTCTGGTGCAGGTGCTGCTGCTATTGCTTGTGCAAACTTTTATGTAGCTCTTGGCATTAAACGAAAAAATATCTTTATGTTTGACTCAAAAGGTCTTATTCATCTTGGCAGAACTGACCTTAATAAATATAAAAAACGTTATGCTCAAAAAGAAAATTGCTCTATGGCAGAAGCTATGAAGGGTGCTGACGTTTTCTTAGGTTTATCAAAAAAAGGTGTTATTAATGGGGATATGATTAAAAGCATGAACGCAAAACCTCTTATTTTTGCTTGTGCTAACCCTGACCCTGAAATTAGCTATGATGAGGCAAAAAAAGCTGTTCCTGATTGCATTATGGGTACAGGCAGAAGTGACTTCCCTAATCAAATTAATAACGTTTCTGGTTTCCCATTCCTCTTTAGAGGTGCATTAGACGTTGGTGCAACAGAAATTAACGAAGCAATGAAAATTGCTGCTGCAAAAGCCTTAGCAGCTCTTGCAAAAGAAAGTGTACCTAATGAAGTAAAGAAAGCCTACGGAAACCAAGAATTTAGTTTTGGTTTTGATTATATTATTCCAAAACCTCTTGACCCACGTATTTTAGAATGGGAAACTGTTGCCGTAGCCAAAGCTGCAATGGATTCTGGTGTTGCAACTCGTCCTATTCAAGATTTAGAAGCATATAAAAATAGCCTCAAAACTCGTATGGAAAAAAGCCGTAAAAGAGCAAATGCTATTTACAATCACTTATAATTGTTTTTAAATTTTATTTTTTAGGGGAAGCTTAAACGTTTCCCCTTTTTTGTTGTTTTAGCATAGTAAAACCACCCGCTAAGCAGGTGGTCTTTATTTCATCATGTAAAAGGAGGATATAGTAGTCTTGATGATTTAGTTACTTTAGTCTGTCAATAAGTTCTAGGCATAAATCTGCTTTATTTAATGTATAAAGATGTATGCCTTTAGCTCCATATTCAAGCATAGTTTTAATTTGTTGGACAGCATAATTTAATCCAATTTCTCTTACTTTTTCAGAGCCACCTTCTTCATGGGCTTTTTCAAGTTGAAGAAAATATTTGCCTGGAATGTTTGCACCACATAAAGATAGTGTGTGCTTGATAGAGGCTAAGCTTTGAATTGGCAAAATACCGGGAATAATGGGGCAATCATGTATTCCCTCTTTTTTTAATTCGTCAACTAAAGCAAGGTATTCTCTACTGTCAAAGAAAAGTTGGGTAATGGCAAAATCTGCACCAGTTTTAATTTTTTCAATTAAATGTTTTCTATCTTCGGCAAAACTTATTGATTCTGGGTGCGGAGCAGGATAAGCTGCTACTGCTACACCAAAATCTTTATGATTTTCACGTACATAACGTACAAGATCAACTGCATATTTATAATCGTGACTCATAAGTGATTCATCAATTTCACCATCGGCATTTTTAGGTTTATCACCACGAAGTGCTAATATATTATTAATATTTGCATTGCGAAGTTGATTTAAATATTCGTCCATTTTTACTTTGTCGGAACGAACACAAGTACAATGAGCCATACATTCAAGCCCAAGAGTATTTTTTATTTCACTTGCTATTTCAACAGTGTTTTCTTGCCCTGTACCACCAGCTCCACACGTTACAGAAACAAAAAGAGGATTTATGGCTTTTAATTTTTTTACAACAGCATAAAATTCTTGCCATTTTTCTTTTTCTTTTGGTGGAAAAAATTCTAACGAATAAAAAGGCTTTTCACTTTTTTTTATCAACTCAACAATATGCATAATTTTCCTCCATTCTTGGAACAAAATTACTATATAAAGATATATTGATATTGTCAAATTATTTTTTTATGTGTGAGTATTAAAAAATATATATTGTCTTAAGCAATATTCTCAAAAAATTCCTAGTAAGTCGTTT
>JARHYD010000089.1 GCA_029258655.1 Mailhella sp. | reverse complement strand
CATCAGTTTTATTAACAGATAATAGTTATTATCAAACAATGAAATGGACAAGAAAAATATTAAATAATTTTATAGAACAAATTCCTCTTGAATATTTTCCTGGTATGAGTGAAGAAAAATAATTTTTGTTTTTTGTGGGGGAAATCATTTCGCTTTAGCCGTTACAACAAAGGAAGTTACGAATAAAGACAGTGTAACCCTCAAATAAAAAATAAAATAAGAGTAATTTAAAAATACCCCTTATTTTAATAGATTAGGATTGAAAAATAAAAAAATAAAAAGTTTTGTAAGAGGAAGGGGGAGAAACTTTTTTTAATTTTCCCCCTAAAAAGAATTATCGTGTATACTTACCAGGACCCGGCATAATAAATCCACGATCACCAAGTCTTTTCCAGAACCAATATGGATCACTAACAAGCATTGAAATTTTATGATTAGCACTTTTTACATTAAGTATATCATTTAATTCTGCATGGTAGGCATCTTGTCCATCTATTGTGATAGCTGTTTCTCTATTATCCAAGACTTTTATTTGAATAATACTTTCTCTTGGCATAACAAGAGGGGGAAAAGCCCCTGCAAAAGGACTGATTGGAGTCAAAATATGTGCATCAAGAGAGGGGAAAGCAAGTGGTCCATGTGAAGAGGCAGCATAAGCTGTTGCTCCTAATGGAGCAGAACAAATTAACCCATCACAGTGGAGATCACTAAGAAAAATATTATCAATGCTTAAGGCAATGTAAATTGCTCTTGCTACAAAACCTCGAGCAATAACCACATCATTAATAGCAATACCTGAATGGATAATTTTATTATCGCGGATATGTTCAAAATGGAGGGGGGTATAATTTTGAATTTGGTATTTACCGTTAAAAAGGTTAGTTAGGGCTTCTTTCCAATTTTCTGGAGAAATTTCTGCTAAAAAGCCAACCTTACCAAAGTTAATTCCTAAAATAGGGATAGGTATTTGATATAAACGGCGAGAAATTCCTAAAATAGTACCATCACCACCAAGAACAATAACAATATTATGCTGATAAGCGAGATTTTGAAGTTTAAATTCATCGACAAAAGCATTAACTATTGTGGATTTTTTTTGCTGTAATTGTAGCCAAGATTGAATTTCTTCTGCTGTTTGATGTGCTTCTTGATTATTTTCTTTTACTACAAGCAAAAAGGAATCTAAGATAAGATCCGTAGATTTTGTACCGTTTGCTATTTCTTTTGTAGGTATTTTGTTCATTAATTTATTGCCAAAGTGTATTTTTATTCAAAATCATCATCAGCGTCTTGCATAGAATCATGCACTGCGTCCATGAAAATTTCGTAAGCAACACGTTCAATAACAATTTCTGGTTCATATTCAAAAATTTCTTCTGGTAATTCACCATTTTCACTTTTTGCGATTAATTCATCAAAGCGATTGGTATATTCATTAATTAAACGTGCTACTTCTGTAACAATAGGATTTTCTGGTTCAATGGAAGGATCAATATCTTCTTCATTTTCAAAAAGATTTTCAAAAGCATCTAAAGCTTCAATAATTTCGTTTTCCTGTAAATTCATAAATTCTGGAGTAGTTTTGATTGTTTTCATAAAAAATTCCTTGTGTTATTAAAATTATTTTTTAATGCTTAAAAAGCAGTAAATAGAGCTTGAAAAGCAAATCGTTTAGCTCTATACTTTGCTTATGCAATATTATCCTTTATTTTTAGATATTACAAGCTATAAATGTCTTGTTCTCGGAGCTGGGGCTGTTGCTCGTCGTAAGATTGAAACTCTTATAAAAGCACACGCTTTAGAGGTTATTGTTATTGATCCATTTGTAACTGAAATGGAGTTTTTAACTGCGTTTCAAGAAGAATATGCTTGTGAAGGCAATATCACGTATTATCAGAAAGAACTTGAACCAAAGGATTTAACTGATGTGCGTCTTGCTTTTGCTGCGACAAATAATAATGCTGTAAATGGTGAACTTGTTAATCTTTGTAAGCAAAAAAATATTTTTTGTAATGTAATTGAAGACGTTAAGCGGGGAGATTTTATTGTTCCTGCTCACTTGGATTTTGAAAATCTTCTTATTACAGTTTCAACTTCTGGTGTTAGTCCTGCCTTTACAAAAGCATTAAAAGAAGATTTAAGCTTTTATGTTTCAAGAGGGTATGTGCCTTTCTTACGTTTACTTTGTATGTTGCGTCCACTTATTATAGAAAATGTATCAGAAGTTAAAAGGGCAAATGTTTTTAGAGCATTAGTTGCACGTGATTTTCGAGAGCAAATTATGGCATTGCTTGAGCTTAGAAAAATGGCAGAAATTCGTAGACGATTAGCAACCATATTACCTGATATTGTTATTGCTCGTATTGATGAAAAAGAACTTTTTAAGAAAAAATAGGATATAAAATAGGAACTCTATGTTAATTACTCTTTCCGTATTAACGTTAATACTGACAGGAATAGCAACCATTTTATTTTATATAGGGATTGTAGGGCAATATTCTGGTAAATGGCAAAAAAAGGCTGTTTACTGTTTAGGAGTTAGCTTTTTATCCCTTTCTTTATTATTATCTGTAACATTTATCCGTGATTTGGATATTTATGTTTTGCGATCTTGGTATTTATTGCCTCTTTCATGGTCTATTTTATTGGTTGCTTTTTTAATTTATTTTGTACATAAGCAAGATATTATTTTTATTTTTGTTGCACCACTTAGTTTTATTTTATTATTATCAGCTTTAATTTTTATGCACCAAGAAAAGCCTATGGAAAATTTGGTAACAGGACCTCTTTTAGTGGTGCATTTATTCCTTATTTTTGCAGGTATTGCTCTTATGGGAATTGCTGCTGGTGCTGGCTGTCTTTTTATTTGGCAAGAGAAATTGCTAAAAAATCGTGTAAAATTAAGAAATATGCCTAAAAATATTCCTTCATTAACTGCATTGGATAAAGTGAATGAAGTGGCTACAAATGTAGGTTTTCCTCTTTATACTGTTGGATTATTTTCTGGTTTTATTTGGGCGTATATAGCTTGGGAAAGATTTTTTAGTTTTGATTTGAAAGAAATTATTTCTCTTCTTATACTTGCACTTTATGGGTATTTATTTTATGAAAGAAAAGTTCATGGTACAAACGGAAAAAAACCAGCATATATTGCCTTATGTGTTTTTGCTATTTCTTTATTTTCTATTTTTATTGTGAATACATTTTTACCAACACATCATAGTTTTTAGTGAATAATAATATGTCAACAATACACCTTATTGGATTAAATCATAGAACAGCACAGGTTGAAATTAGAGAAAAATTTGCTTTAGTTGAATATACATCACCAGAACGGTGGCCTTTTGTTTGTAATAAAAGTTGTCGTTCATCTGTACAAAATAAATTAGCAGTTAAGGAATCCCTTATTCTTTCTACGTGTAATCGTGTTGAAATAATTGCCGTTTATGATGGAAGTTATGAAGACCTTATGAAAGAGTGGTGTAAAACTCGTGGTGCGGATATTAATGAACTTCGTGCCTGTATGTATCATTATGAAAATGAAGAAGCTATTCGACATCTTTTTAGGGTTGCGTCAAGTCTTGATTCTTTAGTGCTTGGAGAACCACAAATTTTAGGGCAATTAAAATCTGCTTACCGTTTATCTGTTGCAGCAGGCCATGCTGGTTTGTTGATTAATAGATTATTACATAAAGCTTTTTCTGTTGCAAAACGTGTTCGCAGTGAAACAGCTGTGGCTTCTAGTGCTGTATCTATTAGTTATGCAGCAGTGGAATTGGCAAAGCGTATTTTTGATGATATGAGTGAACATAAAGCTCTTTTGCTTGGTGCAGGTGAAATGGCAGAACTTGCTGCAATGCATTTAGTGCAAGGTGGAATTCAAGAGCTTAAAATTGTAAATAGAACGCTTTCACGTGCTGAAGAATTAGTAAGCAAAATCGGAGGAGAAGCATTTGAATTTAGTGCGTTAGAAGATTGTCTTTGTGATACGGATATTGTTATTAGTTCTACTGGTTCGATGGAACCTATTATTCATCAAGATTTAATGTTGCAAGTAATGCAAAAAAGAAAAAAACGTCCAATGTTTTTAATTGATATTGCAATGCCTCGTGATATTGATCCAGCTGTAAATCATATTGATAATGTATATGTGTATGATATTGATGATTTAAAAGAAGTTGTTGAGGAAAATTTAGCAAATAGAAAAGTTGAAGCAATGAAAGCTGCACAAATTGTTGATGAAGAAGTAAAATCTTTTGAGCTTTGGTGCGGTTCATTACAACTTAAACCAACAATTCTTGCTATTGAAAATAAAGGAAAAAATATCATAGCAGAAGAAGTGCATAGAACAATGAAACGTCTTGATCATTTAGGTATTCATAATGAAGAAATAGAACAAGCATTAGAAAAAATGGCTCGTGCTATTATTAGAAAATGTCATCATGCACCTTTAGAATTTTTACAAAATAGTTATAAACATAATCATGATACACAAAATACAGGAATTGTACGAAAGGTATTAGGATTAGATGAATAATTATAAAAAGATATTTTTTTTATGGGGGAAATGATTTCCCCCATACCCCCTCAAAGAGTTAAAGCTCTTGGGATAATTCCCAAGAGCTTTAACATTTAAAAAGTAAAAACTTTTGTTATGGGAGGTTTTTAAATTAATTTTTTATTTTTTTTGTTTATATAAAATTTTCTTATTTATTATACTATTACATAGTATCAAGTTTTATAAGGGGTTTCACCCCTTTGACCCGAGCAGGGGGGGAAATCCCCCCTAGCTCTCACCCCCTGCACCCCCAAGCAATGCCCCCCAGTTTCACACTCTTTCAGCAAGTTGCTTTGCTCCTCGCTTCCATAGAGTAAAACTTATTAGGTCAATGATTTTATGAAAATATTTTTTATATTATCAGTCTAATATGTTAAAAGAATTATAAATAATTTAGAAACAGCCCCTAACTAAAAATATAAAAAAATCCTTTTGCAAGCAAAAGGATTTTTGGATTAAAAATTTTTGAAAGGGGGTTTTAGGGGGAGAACTTTTTATAAAAAGTTCTCCCCCTAAAAAATAATAAACCTCACCAAAATAATTATGGTTTAATATAAGAAAAATGTTCATTTTGTAATCGAACTAGCTCCACAATACCTGCTGGAACAATTTCAATTTCATTCATCAACATATCTTTTGTTAAACTAAATTTATTAATAGCATTTTGGCAAGCACGGATAATCAATCCTTTTTTTTGTAATTCTATTAATTCTTGTGGGGTATTTTCTTTTTTAAGAAAATTTACAGAAGCTCCATTAAAAAGCAAAATAATTTCTGCTTTTTTACCTTCAGTAGCATTTAGATAATTAACAATATTAGAAATTGCTAAATTCAAAATATTTTTATCATCTAAATCAACGTGAAAAACAACATTATAATTCATTTTTTACTTCTCATGCTTTAATTGTTCAATAGTCGCAAGGTGATGGACTGGACCAAAACCTTTACCTGGAGCATAACTATTTCTTAAGGCACAATTTAGATATTCTTGAGCTTTTTTTATAGCAACAATCAAAGGTAATTTTTTAGACAAATACGCAGTAATAGCAGAAGATAATGTACAACCAGTTCCATGACTATTTTGTGTATCAATATGAGGTTGCTGTAATTTCTGTATACTACCTGTATTATCCATAAACCAATCCGTTACTAAAATAGGTTTCTGCTCAAAATGCCCACCTTTAATTAAAACAGCTTTTGCTCCCATTTCAAGTAACCTTTTTCCTGCTTTTTCAACAGATTCATTATCTATAAGCTTTATTCCTGTTAATACTTCAGTTTCTGGCTTATTAGGAGTAATAAGAGTTGCTAGAGGAAAAAGTTTTTCTTTCATCACATCAATAGCATTTTCTTCTATTAATCGATGTCCACTAGTACTTACACATACAGGATCAATTACTAGAGGAAAATCTACTTGTGCTAATTCCTTTGCCAAAGCCTCAATAATTTCAGCACTAAATAACATACCAGTTTTTGCCGCATGAATAGGAAACCCATCTAAAACAGCCCGTAATTGCTGGATAACAAATTCTGCATTTGGTGCATGAATACCTGTTACTCCCAAACCATTTTGTGCTGTTAATGCAGTAATAACACTTGTACCATAAACCCCTAAACTAGCAAAAGTTTTAAGATCTGCTTGTATTCCTGCTCCTCCCCCACTATCTGACCCTGCAATAGTTAATGCATTTGGCAAAATTCCACTAAACATAATCCACCTTAAAAATAGACAGCTTCAAAAGTTGCAACAACATTATCATCAGCTAAAAATCTTAATACTGAGCCTTTTATTTCCCATTTTGTTACTTTTTGTAATGTTTGAATAAATTCTCTTGCTTGTTCTTCACCTGCTGGACACAACATTAATGTTGAACCACCTTCTTTAAAGTTAATACTATTACCTTCATATTCAACAGGCATAAAGAAATTATTGCACCCATCAGAGCCAGAAATCATATTATCTCTTAAAATAAAATGTGCTTCCGTTTGATTATCATAGGTTTTCGCCTCTTTGCCATTTAATGTTTTTAATCTCCAATAGGTATCCTCAAAAACAGCTGCTTGATAAACTGGATTACAAGACATTTTTTTCATCACTTTTTTTATTTCAATAGCATATAAATCTAAAGCCCCATCTTGATTTCTTGATAATGCACAACCAATTTTTACATATATAGGTTTTTTAGCTAAATCACTACCCAATTCTTTTTTAACAACATCTTCAAGTTTAATAGGAAATTTATTATTCGTTATACAATCCATAAAATAAACAGTATTATCTTTTTCATGGATTATACCATCTAATTCAAATGTACCAATATGAAATGACTCATTTTTTTCTTTTAAAAATGTTACATTTTCTTTCCCATTATAATATTTAAAAGTAATAGATTGTGGATCCGTGATAGGAGCTATAAAAGGTGCAACAGAGCCTTTTGTTATTTCAAGATTGTAATTTCTATCTATTTGAGACCAATGAGCAATTTCATTAACACCATCTTTTTGTAAAATAGCTATTCCTTTTTTCTCAAAGAAAATTGTATCCCCTGTACTACTAATGTATTTACTTGGAACTTGTATTTTTTCTACCGCATCTTCTTGTAAATGACGATATAATAATATTTTTTCTTGCGTTATACTTTTAGGCTTATCAGTAGAAAATAATAATTGAAAATCATGGTAAATTTTTGCTTGCATAGAAATTTTATCATTATCATCAGCAAGATAATATAACGTATATGAAAGAGGATTTTTTCCTTCTAATAAAATAGATTTTAACATAAAAGGAACTTTTTCATCATTTTTATATAAAGCATAACGAACTTCTACATGAGGGGGTAATTTCATACGTTCTCTATAATAGATTTCCCCACTACAAATTTTTACTTTTTTATTTGATCTTTTTAAAGAATAAACCTCACCTTTTTCACTTGTTACAATAAGTTCATCTTTTCCTTTTTTTACTTTAAATTTTGATTCAATTACTTCTGAAGCAGGTATATATACAAAACGTAACGTTAATTCACTTTTATTTTCATCATAATCCCAAGAAATACCCGTTTGAATTTTGGAATTTGGTAATGCAAAATTACCATTTTCTTCTAAATAATAATATTTTTTATCTGAACAAACCCATAATCCAGAAATATCTTCTGCATACGCGGGTGTTGCAAAAAGTAATGTTAATAATAAAACAAAAAATCTCATAGCAACCTCCTACATTAATGCTACTAGATCATATTGTTGAGTTTCTGTTATATCAGCCTCAACTATCATACCCGGTTTAATTTCTTCTTCTGCTGGAGCACTCACATACGTTATCCCATCAACATCTGGTGCTTGAAACCAAGTACGACCTACATATAAACCTGGCCATTCATCATGTTCTTTATCAATGAGAATGGGCATCCGTTCCCCTAAATATTGTTCTAAAATTTCCTCGCTTATTTCTGATTGTAACTCCATTAACGCGTCTTTACGTTCTTCTTTTATAATATCTTCTACTTGATTAGACATTTTTGCTGCCACAGTACCTTCTTCCTGTTCAAAAGCAAAAACTCCCATTTGATGAAAACGTGTTTTTTCAACAAAATTATATAATTTTTGAAAATGTTCATCTGTTTCACCAGGAAAACCAACAATAAATGTGGTTCTAAGTGCAGCATCAGGAAAATATTTACGTATTTTTTCAACTACAATTTCTGGATTTTGTGCAAAAGGTCGTCCCATTTTTGATAAAATATCTTGATGTGCGTGTTGCAAAGGAATATCAAAATATGGTACAAATTTATTGCTCGCTTCTTTTAAATATTGCAATAAACTATCTGTCATTCCAGCAGGATATAAATACATTAATCTTAAACGATCTAAACCATCTATTGAAAATAATCCATCAAGTAATGGACGCAAATCTTTATCAGGTAAATCACTTCCCCAAGCAGTTACATCTTGGGCTACAAGAACTAATTCCTTAACACCTGTATTAATTAATTCTTTTGCTTCTTGTATTAAGATATCTTTCCCCGTAGACCTATATTTACCACGTATTGACGGAATAGTACAAAAAGAACAATTATGTTTACACCCTTCACCAATTTTTAACCATGCATACGAAGGACCTGTACTTAATTTTCTACCACTTTCAGGTATAATTATTTGACTATTATTATATAAAAAAGATTGTTTTTTTTCAGCTACTAATTCTATTTTAAAATGTTCCTGTATTGCTGCTGCTGTAATTTTTCCCCAATTATCTATATCTTTTGTTTCAAGCCAAAGATTAACCTCTGGAACTTCTTGTGATAATTCAGAAACTCCATACCGACCAACTAAACAACCACAGACTATAATAAAAGTATCCTCATTTGCTTGTGTTGCAATTTCTACAATACTTTCAACAGATTCTTCCACTGCACTTTGTATAAAAGCACAAGTATTAATAAAAACAACTTGAGCGTCTTCTAATTCATCAACAGCTTCAAATATACCTAAAGAACCTAATACGTGTTCTGTATCAACTAAATTTTTTGGACAGCCCAAACTTTGTGTATAAACCTTTAACATCTTATTCTAATTTTTTCCCTAATCTATCAAATCTTATTGAATTATTCTTGGAATCCCAAGACCAATATACTCTCCATGCTTTACCGTAAATTTGATCACGATGTACCGTTCCCCAAGCCCTTGAATCTTCGGAATTATCCCGATTATCTCCCATAACAAAATATTGATCTTCTAACACTCTAAAAGGTTTCATATTATCCAATGGCCCTTCAAAACCATGTCTTGAATGAATAATATAATCCTCTTTTACAGCCTCCCCGTTTCTATAAAGTTGTTTGTCTTTAACCTCAATAACATCTCCTGGTAATCCAACTACTCTTTTAATATAATCAACAGCTGGATTTTTAGGATATTTAAAAACAATAATATCTCCATATTGAGGACCATCTGCCTTATAAATCCAAGTATCAGATATTGGTAACTTTACACCATAAGATAACTTACTTACTAATATATAATCACCTATTTGAATAGTATTCAGCATTGATCCAGAAGGAATAGTAAAAACTGAAATTAAAAATAAACGGATAAATGTTGCAACCAATAAAGCTATTAATAAAGCTTCTCCATATTCTCTAAAAATATTTTTTTTCTTTGGTGATAATTCAGTCATATTTCCCTCAATAGTTTTATACCTATCTGTATGTAGCACGCATTACAAAGTCACGCAAGTTTAATGCGTTTGCTTTTTTTTATCACTTATTAAAACGAGAGGGAGGCTAAATTAATCTTATTGTTTTTTCTTGGGGGAAATGATTTCCCCCAAGCCCCCTCAATTAGGCAAATTTATTGAAAGTTATTTCAATAAATTTGCCTATTTTAAGGCATGAGTAGAAAGTCTTTTTTTCAAAAAAGTTATTTATTTTTGTATAATAAATATAACGAGTTTTTAATATTACTATATTACAAATTTTTTACTAATACTTATAACTAACTTAGAAATACTAGGGGGTGTTTCTAAATTAATTTTTATTTTTCTTGTTCATATAGCATTTTCTTATTTATTCTACTATTACATAATATCACGTTTTATAAGGGGTTTCACCCCTTTACCCCAAGCAGGGGGTAAGCTAACGGGGGGAACTCCCCCCTTGCTCTCACCCCCTGCACCCCCAAGCAATGCCCCCAGTTTCACACTCTTTCAGCAAGTCGCTTCCAGAGAGTGAAACTTATTAGGTCAGTGACTTTATGAAAATATTTTTTGTTTTATAAGTCTAATATGTTAAAAGAATTATAAATAATTTGGAAACACACCCTATTTATTCTTTCTTATTTTCTTTTGTTTTAATTATAAAAAAATTTTTGAATTAAAAATTTTGGAAAATGCTATAAAAAACTAGAATAATATTATGATAATAATGAAATAAGAGTAGTTATTGGGGGTAATTCTATTTTTTTACCAAATTGTTGTAAAAAACTACTATGAGGATTTGTTTGATTAGTTACTATATAAATAGGTCTAAAACCTTCTGCTTCAGCAGGAATATTTTTTAAAATACAACCATATCCTTCTTGTTTTATTACTTCTTCATGGGGTAACCACCCAAAACGAAATTCTTCTAAATTTTTTTGTAAAAGCTCTGCTGATAATTTTAATCTATTATGCTCAAAAATTCCATAAATATTATTTTGAAAAATGAGAAAACCAAAAATATGGTTATTTTCTTCAAGAAGTAATGTTACACCTTCTTGAAAATTTCTATTTTCAATTTGTGGTATTTGAAGAAAAAGAAGAATTTTTTCAAGTATAGTATTAAATTGATATATTGTATTTTGTGCTGATTTTGTAAAAGAAACCCAATCTAGTGGATTATGACTTTTATTAATATGTTCCCAAAAAGAAAAAGTATGATATTCTATACTATGCAAACAAAATGTGTTTGGATACTTAGTAATAATATTTTCATTTGATAATAAAGGAAAAGTATTAATAACTACAAGTTGATCATTATTAATAGCATATACTATGGATTTATTCTTTTTTGAGTTAATATATAGGTATTGCATAAAGCAAATATAAGTAAATTTTTTATAAAAGAAAAGTAAATTTATTGTATTTTTTGTTAATTTGAAAAAAATAAAAAAAACGTATATACTATTTATATGAAATCTATTCGTATTTTTTATTGGTTTATTTTTGTAACAACATTTCTTACTTTTTTTGTTCCAAAAAATACTTGGGGAGAAGAAATTTATTATGGACTTGTTTCATGGTATGGTCCTGGTTTTCATTCTAGGTTAACGGCTAATGGTGAGCATTACGATATGTTTGGGTTTAGTGCTGCCCATCGAGATTTACCTTTTGGAACACTTGTAGAAGTATATAATAAGAAAAATAATAGAAAATGTGTGATACGTGTTAATGATAGAGGCCCAGTTTCTCCTCGATTATTAATGGATTTGTCTTATGGTGCAGCAATGGCTATTGATTCAAAAAGTTCTGGTACTGCACAAGTTAAATTAACTCTTGTTGGTGATAACAATGGTAATTATGATAAAAAAAAGGCTTTTTTTATTTTTTTAGATGATACTATTCTTTTACCTAAAAAAATAGTATATCCAAATTTTGGATTTGATAATATAAATTATTATACAAAAATAGTAGGAAGTATAGAAATTTTAAAATTAATACAAAAACATATAAAAAAACTTTATCAATCTAATATTCATAATGCAGCAGATCTACTAGTTAGTATTGATAAAAATATTTGTCTTGGGCCATATAAAAATTTTAAAGAGGCTGAAAACATCTATCATAAAATAGCAACTCTCTATCCCCATGCATCAATATGGCTTGAAAATACAAATAAAGCAAAAAATCTTATCCAATAATAAAAAATTTTTTAGAAATACTTAGAGTGTGTTTCTAAATTTATTTTATTTTTTCTCTTGGGGGTTACACTGTCTTTATCCGTAACTTCCTTTATCGTAACGACTAAAGCAAAATGATTCCCCCCCTTAATCAAGCAACTTTATTAAAACAAGTTTCAATAAAGTTGCCTATATTAAGACATTAACAAAAAGTCTTTTTTCAAAAATAAAAAAGTTATTTATTTTTGTATAGTGAATATAAATAGTTTCTAATGTTAATATATTTTATTTTCATTATTAGAGAAAGAAGTTTAATAATTATAACTAATTTGGAAATACACGTTATAAATTAAAAATTTTTGAAAGAGGGTTTTAGGGGGAGGACTTTTTATAAAAAGTCCTCCCCCTAAGAAAAAACGATAAATTAATTTATAATAATAAAGTATTATAAGGTGCTTGCCCTATTTTATAAAAATTATTACCATAAATATCAATAGCTACAATAGCAGGAAAATTTTGTATTTCAATTTCTGCAATAGCTTCTGCTCCTAAATCTTCATAAGCTAACACCGTATATTTTTTTATACTTTTAGCGATTAATGCTCCTGCTCCACCAAGAGTTACTAAATATGGAACTTGATATTTGATTATAGAAGAAATAACTTCATCATTTCTATAACCTTTTCCTATCATTCCACTAATTCCATAATGAATGAGAGTTGGAGTATAAGGATCCATGCGACCAGAAGTTGTTGGACCTGCAGAACCAATAGGAAAATGAGGGCGAGCTGGACTTGGTCCAACATAATAAATAACAGTATTTTTTAAATCTATGGGAAGTTTTTCACCTTTTATAAGAGCTTCACATAAACGCTTATGAGCAGCATCACGGGCAGCAATAATTTTTCCAGAAATTAAAACTTGTTCTCCTGCTTTAAGTTTCTTAACTGTCTCTTTTGAAAAAGGGGCTGTTATTTTTGTTTTTTCTTGAACCATAATAGTTCCTATTATTTTATTATAAAATAATTTCTGCGTGTCTAGCAGAGTGGCAATTAATATTAACAGCCACAGGTAGCATAGCAATATGCGTTGGAGACCATTCTATATGTACTTTTATAGCGGTACTTGTTCCACCTAATCCTTGAGGACCAATTCCTGTTTTATTAATAAGTGTGAGTAATTCTTCTTCAAAATCAGCATAACGAGGATTTGGATTTTTTGTTGTAATATCACGCATACAGGCTTTTTTAGCATTGATAGCTGCTAATTCCATAGATCCACCAATACCAATACCAATAACCATTGGTGGGCAAGAATTTGGACCAGCATTTTTTACTGTATTTAAAACAAGATCTTTTACTCCATTTATTCCATCAGCTGGAATAAGCATTTTTACAATACTTTTGTTTTCAGAACCAGCACCTTTGGGTGCCATACGAAGTTTTATAGTATTTCCAGATACAAGTTTAGTATGAATGATAGCAGGAGTATTATCTTTTGTATTAATTCTATCAAATAATGGATCAGAAACAACTGATTTTCTTAAAAATCCTTCTTGATACCCTTGACGCACTCCTTCATGAATAGCTTCTTCAAAATTGCCTTTTATGTGAATATCTTGTCCAACTTCTGCAAAAATGATAGCAAGTCCCGTATCTTGGCAAAGAGGTATTTCTCCTTCTTGTGCAATAAGAGCATTTTTAATTAAATCATCTAAAATTATTTTTGCAGAAGAAGATTTTTCTGTCTTTTTTAATGAAGAAAAAGCATCAAGTACATCGCGGGGTAACTGATAACAGGCTTTAATACAAAGATTTTTTACCGCGTTACTTATTTCATAAGCATTAATTTCTCGCATATTATTTTTCTTTAGTAGGTAAAAAACCTAACATAGATCCATACGCTTTTTGCACAGCTTCTCTATTTGCTTGCTCTGATTCATAAATAATTGGGACATTAGTATAATATAATGCACCTGGATCTAAATTTCTTTCTTCACAAACTTGAACATAGTGTGACCAGTTTGGAAAAAATTGGGCAACATAAGGTGTAAAATATGCAAAAAATACATACATAAAAATACATGAGCCAATGAGTTTTAAATAATTTTTCATAATAACCTCATACTATTTAAAAAGTAGTTTATGCTGAATAGAAAAAAAAGCAAGAAAAATAAAGGAAAAAAATAACAATTTTGTAGAATTTAATATTTTAAAAAATAAAAATTGTTTAAAGTTAATTTTTTAACATGAAAAGACTTGTATTTTTTTTATAAATCGGCTAGAAAAAGAAACCTATTTTTAACATGGATAGGAATTTGTTTGAGGTTCGGAGGGTCTTATGACCAAGCAAAACATGGATAACCAATTTGAAGAAGAAAATTTTGAAGCTATGCTCGGTAATTATCTTAATGATGATAACGGAGATTTAGAAGAAGGTTCCATTGTAGAAGGTGATGTTGTTTCCATCGAAAATGGTAATGTTCTTGTAAATGTTGGTTTCAAATCAGAAGGTCAAATTCCAGAAGAAGAATTCCGTGATGCACAAGGCAACATGAGCGTTAAAGTTGGTGACAAAATTAATGTTTTTGTTGAACGTAAAAGTGAAGGCGAAGCTACTGTAAAGCTTTCTTTTGAAAAAGCAAAACGTATGCAACTTTTTGATAAACTTGAAGAAGTTATGGAAAAAGGTGGCATTATTACTGGTATGATTACCCGTCGTATTAAAGGTGGTTATACAGTAGATTTAGGTGGTATTGAAGCTTTCTTACCCGGATCTCACGTTGATTTACGTCCTGTTCCTGATATGGACGCTTTAGTAAATCAAAATTATGAATTTCGTGTATTAAAAATTAACCGTCGTCGTAGTAATGTTATTGTTTCTCGTCGTGTTCTTCTTGAAGAAGATCGTGATTCAAAACGCAGTGCATTGCTTACTACACTTACCGAAGGTCAAGTTGTTAAAGGTCGTGTAAAAAATATCACTGAATATGGTGTATTTGTTGATCTTGGTGGTTTAGATGGTCTTTTACATATTACTGATATGAGTTGGAAACGTATTCGTCACCCACGCGAAATGGTAAGCATGGGACAAGAACTTGAACTTAAAGTTCTTTCATTTGACGAAGCAACACAAAAAGTTTCTTTAGGTTTAAAACAACTTATTCAAGATCCATGGCAAGATATTACTGTTCGTTTCCCTGAAGGCTCACGTCACACTGGTAAAGTAACTAATTTAGTTGATTATGGTGTATTTGTTGAGCTTGAAAGTGGCGTTGAAGGTCTTGTACATATTTCTGAAATGTCTTGGACTCGCAAACTTCGTCACCCAAGCCAAATGGTAAAACAAGGCGATGAAGTTGAAGTTGTTATTCTTGGTGTAGATAGTGATAAAAAACGTATCTCTCTTGGAATGAAACAAATTAAACAAAATCCATGGGAATTAGTTGGTGAACGTTTCCCTGAAGGTACTATCTTAGAAGGTACAATTAAAAATATTACTGAATTTGGTATGTTTATTGGTATTGAAGATGGTATTGATGGTCTTATCCATGTTTCTGATATTTCTTGGACAAAAAAACTTCGTCACCCAAGTGAAATGTTTAAAGTTGGTGATGTAGTACAAGCAAAAGTTCTTACAGTAGATCAAGAAAATGAAAAATTCACTCTTGGTATGAAACAACTTACTGAAGATCCTTGGACTTCTGTGCCAAATCGTTATCCAGTAGGAAATACTGTAACTGGAACTATTACCAATGTTACTGACTTTGGTCTTTTTGTTGAAGTTGAAGAAGGTATTGAAGGTCTTATCCATGTAACCGAACTCGGTAAAAAAATCAAAAATCCTGCTGAAGCTTTCAAAGAAGGTGACCAAGTACAAGCAAAAATTATCCATGTTAGTGCTGAAGAACGTCGTTTAGGTCTTTCTGTAAAACAAATGAAAGAAGATGAAGAACGCCGTAAACCAAAAGAATATTCTTCTGCTGGAAACCAAAATCTTGGTGGTCAAATGATGGCTGATGCATTTGCAGCAGCTAAAGATAACGAAGAATAATTTTTTTGAAATATTCTTTTAAAGCCTCTCTTTTTTGAGAGGCTTTTTTTTATTATAATGCCCTATAAAATCAAGCACTTTTTTAAAGAGTAAAGTATGTTTCCAAATTAGTTATAATTATTGTACTTCTTTCTCTAATAATGAAAATAAAAGATTTGCAATATAATAACATCAGAAACTATTTATATTCAATATACACAAAAACAAATAACTTTTTTATTTGCTGAATTGTCAACCCAAGTGCGACACTTCATGTAAAAAAACTTCAATGGGAATTTTCCAATTTAAACATTTTCTAGGGCTATTATTGATAAATTCTAATTTTTTTCTTAGTTCTTTTTGTATAACTTTAGATAAATTTGTTTGTTTTGGATAAAACTCCCTCAATAAATCATTTACATTTTCATTACTTCCTTTTTGTCCCATTGTTTTTTGTCAAATAAGTATCTGCAAAGAAAAAATCTATTTTACATTCTTTTTTGATTTGCTCATGGCAAGCAAACTCCTTTTCTCTATCTGATCTAACAGATTTCATTGATTATTTGGGTAACATAGAAAAAAGATAGATTATTACTTCTTTCATTGCATGGGCTGTTTTTTCATTACTTGTAAATGCTGTGAGTAATCTTGATTTTCTTTCTCTATACGCTGAATTGTCAATCCAAGTGCGACACCTCTTGTAGAAAAACTTCAATTGGAGTTGTCCAATTTAGACACTTTCTAGGTCTATTATTGATGAGTTCTAATTTTTGTCGTAATTCTTCTTGTGTTA
>JARHYD010000073.1 GCA_029258655.1 Mailhella sp. | reverse complement strand
CCTGTTGCATTTTTTCGTGCTGGACGTGATACAAAAATAGAATTTAATGCAATTAAGGTATCTTCTCTAAAATTTCCCCATGGTTTTTCTATTCGATATTTATTTTTAATACTATCTGTATGAATATTTCCCTCACGCCGAGAAATTTTTGAAAGAGCTTGCACCATTGCTTGGTTAGCACACGCTATAACAATAGCGTCTTGTGCATGATGTTTATCCCCTTCACTTCGTATTTTCTCTAAGCCCCATTGATGTCGCAAAAATGCTGTTACACTACCATTACAAGTAAATATCTTTTTCTTATTCTTATGTTGGCTATGGCTAAAATCTATTCCATCTTCTAAATAGCGTTGTATATACGTTGCTATGTAACTATTATCATTAGCATTTCTTGCTCTAAATTCTTGTTCTCTATCTGCAAAATGTTCTAATAATAATTTTTCTTTTTTATAACGATTAATACTTGCCATAGAAAGCACGCGAGTTTTAAATGCATACCATACTGCATTTTCTGGATCTCTATGAGCAATATATTCAAATGGAGTTTGATTTCTCTTATTTTGATTTTCTTGTGTTAATACAAGTACCTTATTATTTTGTGAATTATCAAAACTCCGTGAATACGGTAAAATATGGTCTATTTCTAAATACCCTATTTCATCAAGACGGCTTATATCAATAGGTTTACCACTATATATGCATTTTCCCTCTTGTTCATTATATAGTCGAAATTTAGTAATATTTGTTCCATTTCCCTTAATATTTAATTCTGTTAAACGTTCCACTGCTCCTTGATTTTTTTCATAATTTTCTTTTTGTTGCTTGATTATTTTATTACGTTCCTCAAAACTTTTTTTCAATTCCTTTGCTGTTTCTATATTAATTTGGTCTGGTTCACCATATTGACGCACAATAGCATTATATACTTTTCTAAATTGAGAAATTGTACGATTAACAACTGGAACAAGGGTTTGCTTTTCTGGTGGAATTACTGGTAAAAGCTTGCCTTTTTCTTCTACTAATTTCTCACTTTTTTCCCTAAAATCATATCCTACTTTTTCACAAGCTTCATGGTATTTCAATCCGTCAGATAAGTAAGGATTAATTTTATACAATGCTTTCAAGGATAAATTAATAAATGTATCAAAAGTCAATTTCAAAAAATCTTGAATAACAAGTTCAGAATACCCAAGTTCTTGCAAACCTATACGGATCTTACTATCTTCCTTTTCTTGAGCTATTACGGTTACCGCTTTATCAAGTAAAGGAATATCTTGAATTAATTCTGCAAAATTATCCTTAAACATAGCTTTTATTTTATGCCAACCTTTCATTTCATAAAAAAGCACATCTTCTGGATCTTTTATTTTTTCTTCGCCTGTTTTAGTCTTTTTGACATAAGGTTTATAATTTAATTGAGCAAATTGTATTTCTTTATCTTTAAATATTTTTGAGGAAATAGTTTTAAATTTTACTGTTTTTGTGTTTTTTAATAATTCAAAAAGCTTTTTCCGTTCCTCTGCTGTCAAAAATCGCTTTTCATCATTTTCATAAACCATAAGATTATTAATCTTACTTAATGCTACAAAAAACTCGGCACTTGGGGCTTCTTTGGGAGCTCGTTTTTCTTCTTTTTCAAAAGTGCAAGCTCCTACCATATCCCCTACACTTTTTATTCCCCTTTGTCTAAAGGCTATATTTGAAAATTCCGTATAAAGCTTTTCTGTAAAAATTCCATATTCCTTTTGCTTTGCATAAATCATTTCCAGTTCTTCTTTTATCTTAGAACGTGGAATAGAATTTTCATAAGTAGCTTGGCTTTCTAATTCCCCTTTTTTATTTGTTACAATAATAGCTCTATTGCGTTTTCTGCCTTTTTGGTTTGGTTCACGATCTTTATCTGCTTTTTCTACTATTACTTGAGCTAAAGACTTCCCAACTTCTACTAATTTTAAATTCTCTTGAATAGCTTTTAATACCTTGCCACTTTCTGCATCATTTTCTTCTTGAGCTTTTCTGGTAGATTGAAAACCACGATGTTTTGCTATATGGAATAAAACTCGTACTAATTCTTCTTTTGTTAATGCTTCAGACAAGGCTTTTATCCGTAAATCCCAAACATCACCACCTATTTGCTCTAAGCTATATTGCTCTATTTGTTCCTTACTTTCAGCCAATTTTTCAGCTATAAAAAGTTTTTTTATTTCCTCTTTTCTACGTGCCTTACGCCGACAAGTACGACGTGATAAACGCTTTACTCGTCGTGCTAATGCTAACGATTTACCGTCCTTTGGATTTTCTGCAACAGGAAAACAACGCACACCACAAGCTACTATTTTTCCCTGTGGCAATTCTCCGCTTCCCTTTTGAAAACTTTCCAAAATTTCGCCAGTTTCCATATCATAAAATTCTTTATCAAATTCCAAAACTGACCAACCAATAGACGCTATTCCTAAATCAAAACCAAATACACGCTTTTGCATATCTCCCCCATAAAAATATTTACTTTAGAGTATTGACTATTAATATAATATAACGTATAAAAAAAACAAGGAATTTTTTTGTTATATCTAAATTTGAAAGGCAACTATAATAATCGAAATTCCGAGTGGGGCTCTAACGGCGTATAGTTTCTATACTTAGTTATCCCCTTCTTTTATATCCTATTTTCTTTTTTTCTCATTTTTCAATAACTATTATATTTCATTCTAAAATATATCATAATTATAAATAGATATATTCCATACTGTTAAACAAACTTTACCAACACCAAATATTGTCACTTTATTCTTATAAAATTAATTTAGAAAGATATTCTACTTTATTATTTCAAAACTCATAAAAAAAAACAATCCTTTTATGTACAACATACACTAAAAGGATTGTTTAATTACCATATAAGAAACATTTTATAAGAAAAAATTTTTAGTTCTTCCTCAAAAAACATTATATATTTTTTTATTCAAATATTAATCAGCAAATTTATGCATATTTTCTTTTACATATCGAATAGCATCTTCAGTATTTTTTACTTCACCAATAATTTGTGCATTCAATAATGCATCACGAAGTTGCCCCACTTTTGGACCAGGAGCAAGCTTTGTATGTTCCATAATTTCATTACCATTTAAAAGAGGCTCAAGCATGGAGAGAGGTTTTGTACCACGTTCCATAAATTTAATATTGTGATTAAAGTTAGTGTAATTTCCACCACTTGCTTTAATTTGAGCTCTTGCAAGTTCGATTAAACGTTCTTTGTCTGGTAATTCTAAGAATTTTTGCATTCCTCTATCTGTCATCATAGATTGGAAACGAATTTGATTACTAATAATATTGCAAATTGTATCAATTTCATCTGTATCAAAATGGAAACGTCTTAAAATTTTACGTGCAATTTTTTCACCCATTCTATGATGTTCAGAAAAGAACCAACGATTTGCAAAACGTTCTGCGGCATGAGGTTTTCCAACTGCGTGCAATAACACTGCAACTGCTCCAACCCAATCATGATGTAAAATTTCTTCTGGATACAATTTTAAGCAACGAATAGTATATTCAAAAACACTTTCTTCTTGTTCTGACCCTTTAGCTACTTGCTGTTTAATTGCTGTTAAAGCTCCAAGTTCAGGAATAAGACCATGCAAAATTGCACTTTCTTTTAACAATTCAAAAAAACGACCCATTGATTCTGCTGATACTAAACGCCATTCATTCATAAAAGTATGCCCAGAAACAGAATCAGCTATCATGCTTGCACTTTGAACAATAGCAACCCAAGTATTTTGATCTATTGGTAAATCATAGTTTGCTGCTTTACGTAAGGCACGAATTGCTAAAGCATAGTTTTTTTGCAAAGTTAAACGTGGAATACCTTCTAATTTAACATATCCACAGGAAAGATCCGCAAAAACATCTTCTGACTTCATAAAATTAGCTGTACCTATTACAGCTTCATAAAGTTTAGAATTTGTTTCTTCAAGTTGTCTTAACATTCTAGGGGTATAATGCAAACGCAAGGCATCAGGGTGAGCCTCTGCAGAACTATCAATATTATAAAAACGGAAAACAAATCCAGATTCACCTTTTAAAATAGCAAGTTCTCCAAAATCATTCCCCTCTTCAAGATTTGGAAAAAGCTTTTGCAAAGTTTCTAAATCAAGTTCGCACGCAATAGCTATTTCTTTAATATTTTTTAATTCATTAATTTCATTTTGTAAGGCTGGATTAATAAGATATGTATCATAACCATTTCTTAATATCGTTTTACAAATAGATTTTGCTTCTACGGTATGCATAATATCCCTCTATCATAGTAATATATTTAGGTTATAACACGCCTTTATTTGTATCACAAGAGCTAAGATAAATTATTTTAAACTTTTAACTTCTAGCATTTTTTTCCTTTTTAATTTATATAAGTAACACATATAGGAGTAATTTATGATAACAGCTGATATACATAGCCATACCCATTATTTTCACGGAAAAAATACAGTAAAAGAAATGTATGCCGAAGCTTGCAAAAAAAATCTGCTTTACTATGGTTTTTCAGAACATACCCCTTTACCAGAAGGTTTTGCTTGTTTACTTTACCGTGAAGGTGATATGAAAATAGCCTTTGATAATTATGTGCAAGATGTTCTTAATCTCAAAAAAGAAGTAGAAGAATACAATAAAACTGCAAGCAAAAAAAAACCGCAAGTCCTCTTAGGTATGGAATTAGATTTTACTCCAACACACAAAGAGTATATGGAAAAATTAATCAATACCTATCCCTTTGATTATGTGATTGGAACTGTCCATTTTATCAATGAGGAAAATATCGGTAGATGGAAAGCAAATGAAATTTCCCTTGAAGAATGTTTCAACTTCTATGAACGTTATTATGCTTTTATTGCCGAATTAGCAAAATGGAATAAAACAGATATCATTGCTCACCCAGATTTTGTAAAAATTCATAGTATTGAAATATTTCATCAATGGTTAAAGCAAGATAGAGCCATAGAATGCCTACACAATACGTTTAAAATTATCAAAGAATCTTCTATGGTTTTAGAGGTTTCAACAGGAGGTCTTATTAAAGATTGCCACGAAATTCACCCCTCACCTCAAATTTTAAAAATTGCTAGTGAATATCAAATCCCCATTAGTTTTGCTTCAGATACCCATAACATTAATACCGTTGCCTATGAATTTGAAAAACTTGAACAATTTGCCAAAAGTTATGGCTATACAAAGCATACTATTTTTATTAACAGAAAACCAATAGAACTCACTTTTTAATAATGCAAGTTTGCATTACTATTAAGTAATTTTTTATTGCTTAGGGAGAGAACTTTTACAAAAGTTCTCTCCCTAAAACCCTCTTTCAAAAACTTTTAATATATTTATTAATCATTATCACCAAAACAATTACAAATAATAAAAAATACTCTCTACTAACATTTTAGTATCTATAATATTTTTTTATAATATAGAAAAAACAAAATCTCTTTTGCTTGCAAAAGAGATTTTGGATTAAAAAGTTTTGAGAGGAGAGTTTGAGAGGGGAACTTTTTCAAAAGTTCCCCTCTCAAAAAAATTAATGTTTGCGTCTATCATTAAGCATTTTTACAGCACAAAATTTACCACACATTGCACATACTTCTTCATCTTTATGAGGTTCACGACGAGTAATAACAGCTTGTGGATCTAAAGCTGCTTTTGTCATTCCCTCCCAATCAAGAGCTTTACGAGCCTTATTCATTGCATTTTCACGTTCAATAGCGTGTTTTCTGCCAAGTGCTAATTCACCTGCTTGTGCTGCAATTTTAGAAGCAATAATACCTGCCATTACATCATTAACATCAGGCAAAGCTAAATGTTCTGCTGGAGTTAAGTAACAAAGAAAATCTACACCTGCTTGCACACCAATAGCTCCACCAATAGCTCCTGCAATATGATCATGGCCTGCGGCACTATCCATTGTTAATGGTCCTAAAACATAAATAGGAGCATTATACGTTAATTGCTTAATAATTTGAATATTAGAAGTAATTTGATGCATACGCACGTGTCCAGGACCTTCGATCATGGTTTGAACTCCAGCTTCACGACTACGACGTACTAATTGTCCTAAAGTAATTGCTTCTTCAATTTGTGCTGCGTCCCCAGCATCATCGCCTCCACCGGGACGAAGAGCATCACCTAATGAAATAGTTACGTTATGTTTTAAACAAATTTCAAGCAATCTATCATAATTTACTAAAAGTGGATTTTCTTTTTCATTATCAAGCATCCAACGAGCAAGCATAGATCCACCACGTGAAACAATACCCATTACACGACCATATTTAGGGTCTGTGTCATCACCATATCCAGCACCTTTGCGAGTAATACCACAGTGCAATGTCATATAATCAACGCCTTGCTCTGCTTGCTTTTCTACTTCTTTGAAAAGCATTTCTGGATCCATAGAAGATATAGGTTTATCTGCATCTAAAATTTGTTGTCCAACAGCATACATTGGAACAGTTCCAATAGGTTTTTGCCATTGTGCTATCATACTTTTACGAATAGTATCTAAATCACCAGAAATTGATAAATCCATTATGGTATCAGCACCAGCTTCTTTACAAGCTTTTATTTTATTATTTTCTGAATCAAGACAATGTGTTAATGGTGAAGTACCAATATTTGCGTTTACTTTAACACGGGCAGGTTGTCCCACAATAATTGGTTCTATGTTAGGGTGATTTGGATTACCAAGCATAACCATTGTACCAGCATTAATGCCAGCCTCAAGTTCTTCAATGGAAAGATTTTCATAAGCAGAAAGAGCTTTTGCGTGTTTGTCAAAGAGTGTTTTTAATGCTTTGTTTTTTGATAACATATTTTTTTCCTTTTGACGCAAAAAAAAAAGCGTCACTTATAAAATATGACGCAAGGTAATCCAATTTGGCTTTCCTACGGCAGAATGACCTGCGTCAGGTTCAAAGGGTTAGGAACAACTCCAATCTCAGCCCATATTAGGCTCCCCTAGCAACAATAAAAATATAGTATTTTTTTTATACTTTGTCTATATTATTAGCAAAATTATTTTTATAAAATTATTATTACAGATTAATTAACTTTATAATTTAAATAATAACTATATTTTTACTATATTAAATAAATATTATACTATTATAATACATTAATTAGTCTTTATTATATATTTTATTTCTATAAAAATATTTTTATTAGAGTAATAATAAATAAAAAATTTTATTAAATAAAATATTTTATATTTATATTTTATACTTTTATTTAATTTTATAATTATTTTTATTCTTTTATCCCTAAAATACAAAAAAAGGACACCCTTTCGGGTGTCCCATATATACTTCAAGAGATTTCTCTCTATAAATCAATGAATGATTTATTTGAAGTTCTTTGCATCCAAGTGTTCGTATTTTGGAAGGAAACGAGTTGGAAGAGCAAGAGCGTCGCGACGGAAAGGAGGAGCAAGTCTCCAACCATCAGTCATAATTTCGATAACTGCTGGACGACGGTTCTTTTGTGCTTCTTCAAGAGCGTTCTTAAGGTCAGCTTGGTTATTTACTTTATAACCGTCAGCACCCATTGCTTCACCAATCTTAGCATAAGAGTTAGACCAAATATCAGAACCTACAAAACGGTTGTTGTAGAAGTCAATTTGGTTTTTCTTTTCTGCGCACCATGCACCGTTGTTGTAAACAGTAGCAATAACTGGGAGATTGTATTGAACAGCAGTTGGAACTTCAAATAAGCTCATACCCCAAGCACCGTCACCAGCAATAGAAACAACAGTGTCTTCTTTGCAAGCTAATTGTGCACCGAGAGCTGCTTGGTAAGCAAAACCAGTGTTACCAAAAGTAAGGGTAGCAATGTGACGTTTTGGATTTTTGAAACGGAGGTAGCTGTTAGCAGTAGAAGAAGTGTTACCAATATCAGTGGTAGCAATAGCGTTGGTATCAGTTACGAATTTACCAACAACTTCTAAAGCTTTACGTGGGTGCATAAGTTTTTCACCGTCACGTTCGCCAACAGGTTCGTTAGCGATTTCTTCAATTTCTTTGTACCAAGTTTCAAGTTCAGATTTAACCATGTTATAAACTGGTTGTAATTCTGCGTCAGTTTTTGCTTTAAGAGCAGCTTGGAGACGTTTGAAGAGTTCTTCAGATGCGTCTTTAGCGTCTGCACAAAGACCAACTTCAACTGGGTGAGTTTTAGCAATGTGTTGTGGGTTGATATCAATTTGAACGATTTTAGCAGTTTTAGGGAAGTAGTTGATATCGTATTGTGGGAGAGTACCAAAGTAAGACAAACGAGTACCAATAGCAAGGATAACGTCTGCTTTTTGGAGAATTCTCATAGCTGCTTTTGAACCCATGTAACCGATAGGACCAGTCCAGAATGGGTCATCGCAAGGATATGCGTCGTTGTGGAGGTAAGTAGTAGCAACTGGAGCACCAAGGAATTTAGCCATTTCTTGAACAGTTTTTACGCAATCAGCATCAACTACACCACGACCTGCAACGATAACGAGGTTTTTAGCACCTTTAATAACTTCAACAGCATGAGCAAATTGAGCTGGGTTACCGATACCACCAGGAGCAACACGATATTGGTGAGGTTTTAAAATTTCTTCTTCGAGTTCACCGTAGAAGTAGTCACGTGGGATATCAACGAGAACAGGACCACGTTGAGCGTATGCAGTACGGAAAGCTGTACGCATAATATCACCAGCACGTTTTGGATGAGGAACACGAAGAGATGCTTTGGTGATTGGTTTAAAGAGGTTCCATGTATCACATTCTTGGAAACCGTCCCAACCAATGGAAATTGAACCAGCACTTGGAGAAATGATAACCATTGGAGTGTGAGCCATGTTTGCAGTAGCAACAGCAGTAACATAGTTTGTTACACCAGGACCATTTTGACCAACTACAACACCAGCTTTACCGGTAAGACGGCAATATGCGTCTTCCATGTGACCTGCAGTTTGTTCGTGACGAACAGAAATGAAATCAATACCTGCAGCTGGGAAAAGGTCAAGAAGGTCCATGTAAGCAGAACCCATAATACCGCCAACGTGGGTTACACCTTCGTTAACGAGTACTTCTGCCATAGCTTCACTGGGGGTCATTTTAGGCATGATAATCCTCCGAGTAATACTCAGTTTAAATTTTTATTTTTGAATGTATCAATTTTTTATATAGTTATTCTATTGATACGCCCTATAACATTTATAGCCATAAAAGACTAAAACTTTCTAAATCACTTATTGCATATAGTGTGCCTATTCAAAAAATGATAAAGAAATCAGTTGTGAAAAAATTAGCACATAGCCCCAATATTGTCAACAATGCAATTTTGACTTGGTATTATTCTTTTCTAAAAAAATACAATGCAATAATAACTTGTTTATAGATTTTTATTATTTAAATCAATAAGATATTCTCTAAATTTATATGCCAATTTTTCATCAATATCAGGTTTGCACCCACTAATTCCTATACCTCCAATACATTCATCTTCTACCATAATTGGCACTCCCCCAGTTAATCCTGTTGTGCCAGAACCAGCAAAGTCTTCTATTTTAAGATTTTCTTTAATCAATCTCTCATGAAAATCACGAGTAGATACACGCATTACAGCAGAAGTTTTTGCTTTTTCTTTCGCTATGTTATAAGATAAATGAGGAGCATTTTCCATTTTTAATAAAAAAATACAAAGTCCTGTTTTATCACATATAGCAAGTGTTATACCCTTTTCTTTAGTAGTTAAAAAATATTTATAAAAATTATTTACTGATATTAATATATTTTGTTCAGATAAATACATTTTTTCTCCTTCATTTTTTTTTTGTTTGAGCAAAGGCATTTCCTACTATACCTGACATTCCTATTAATATAACAAAAAAACATAATAATTTTATAATGATACGTTTATACATAAACTTTTTCCTTTTTTTTCAATAAGTAAATACTAGGCTACGTCTTTTTTTTCACATTATTAATCATTTAAATAAAATATTAAAACATAAAAAAACTATTCTTTTTTATTAAAATGTGTTTCTAAATTATTTATAATTATTAAGCTTCATTCTTTAAAATGAACATAAAATATTTACCATGCAGCCACATTAGAAAATTTTTATTTTTACTATAAAAAATAACTTTTTATTTTTAAGGAAAAAACCTTTTACTACTACCATAAAATGGACAAATTTATTGAAACTTGTTTCAATAAATTTGTCTAATTGAGGGGGCTTGGGGGAAATCATTTCCCCCAAAAAAAACATTATTTAAAAATACACTCATATAAAATTATTATATTAGCACTATCCTATTTTTATTTTCTTCTTTTTATCCTTTTATTATAATAAAAATAATGAAATTTGTGGAATATACGTAATAAGCAATAAAACAATCAACATAGCAATCAAAAATGGAATTGATGCCTTTGAAATAGATTGAATTTTTGCATCAGCAATACCACTTGCAACAAATAAATTAACTCCAACAGGAGGAGTAATAAAACCAATAGCTAAATTTACAACAATAATTACCCCAAAATGAATTGGATTTAGACCTATTTGTGTAGCTAAAGGCAATAAAATAGGCGTTAAAATAACTATTGCAGCAAGAGCTTCCATAAATGTACCAATCCATAATAAAAGAATATTAATTAATAGAATAATAACAAAAGGATTATGTGTTATATTTAAAATTATTTCGGCAATTTGCTGTGGTATTTGCTCTAACGTCATAACATTACCAAATATTGTAGCCATTGCCATTAACATAATGATAACTGAAGACATATTAGCACTTTCAATGCAAGCTTCCCACATTTTTTTCCAATTTAACTCTTTATAGATAAATATTCCAACAAGTAAGCCGTATAAAGCTGCAACAGCTGCTGCTTCTGTGGGAGTCATAATACCACCATAAATTCCACCCAATACAATTACAGGAACCATAACAGCCCACTTTGCATTCCAAAAAGCTTTTGAAAGTGTTTTTATATTTCTTTCTTTTATTTCACCACGCCAATTTTTTTTCTTAGCAATACAATAAGCAACTGCCATTAAAACTAAACCCGTTGCAACACCAGGTACTATGCCAGCTAAAAACAAATCACCAATAGAGGCTTGAGCTGTAACCCCATACACAACAAAGGGGTTACTAGGAGGAATCATTACTCCAATAGCTCCAGCTGAAGCAACAACAGCTGCTGCAAACATTTTATCATACCCTCTATCAACCATAGCAGGAATAGTAATAGCCCCAATAGCTGCCACAGTAGCAGGTCCAGATCCACTAATAGCGGCAAAAAACATACAAGTAGCAATACTTGCTAATGCCATACCCCCAATAAGACCACCAAGTAACTCATCAGCCAAATTCAATAATCGCTCTGACAAGCCCCCTGCACTCATAAAAACACCAGCAGCAATGAAAAATGGAATTGCCATAATAGGAAAACTATCAATAGAAGTAAAAGCAACTCCTGCTACATAATCAACAGGTAATGTTCCAGAAGCTAAAATAGTGATTAAGGCAGACAAACCAAGACTAAAAGCAACAGGAACACCAAACATTAATAAGATAATAAAATAACCAAACAACATTAAAATTGCATTAGCATCTTCCCAAATAAAAACAGGTAAAATCATAATACCAGCAAGAAAAAGTCCAATAATAAAATCTTTTACTCCTGTTTTCTGTAATTGAGAAAACAAACTTTGAAAAGTTCTAATAATCATTAAACCAAAGCCTAATGGTAAAATAAAATACGGTATATAATATGGTAAACGCAATGCAGCTGTAACTTGGGGAAAATCTATCTGCATTCTTACATATTCCAAACCATTATAACAAATGGTAAAACAAAAAAACAATAATAAGCAATCAATAGAAACCCATAAAAGATTTTGTATCCGCTCGGAAAATTTTATAAAAAGAGCATCTACACGGATATTCGTTCTATTTTTTATAGCTAATGGTATGGCTAAATATGTAGTCCATACAAAAACATACCGTGCTGCCTCTTCTGTCCAAACAGCAAAACCAACGTATTGGCTCAATGCATTTTTCCATGAGGTAAAAAGTGTTTCTGTATTTATAAATCCCAATGTTACAGTAAAAAATGAAATAATATCATCAGAAGACAAAAAACCTAAAATTGATGACATAAAATATCTAAAAAAAGTTTGGTATGTAATGATAAAAATCATCATAATTATACCAAGAAATAAAAAAGGTTTTTCAATAGTATTTACAAATTTTAAAATTTTATTCATAGATTATGCCTTATAAAAAAAGCCACTGGCTCAACCCAGTGACTTTTATTGCATTTATTTTTGAGTATCTTGTACAAGCTTTACTAAATCAGGTGGTAATTGTGGCAAAAACTTATCCCAAACAGGTTGAGTAAGTCTACGTAGTTCTGCTAAATCTTCCTCTGTTAAATCTGTAATGATAATGCCTGAATCAATAAATCCTTGACGAGCTTTTTTTTCATTTTCTGGATATAAAACAGTACGTTGATATGCTAAAGCCTCTTTTACAGCTTCGTGAATAACAGCTTTTGCTTTTGGATCAAGCTTATCCCACCATGCTTTATTTGCCATCATTACTTGCATTCCATAATTATGTGCTGATGTAATAGCATATTTCAATACTTCTTGATGTTTTGCTCCATATAAATGTGGAAACGTATTGCCCTCACCATCTATTGTTTTTTGTTGTAACGCTGTATAAGTTTCACCCCATGCAACAGGAGTAGGATTCATTTTTAAAACCTTTGCAACTTCAATCTCAATAGGTGAATCTGTGGTACGCATTTTAATACCTGCTAAATCAGATACTTTTTTAATAGGTTTTACAGACACAAAATGTCTATACCCATATTCTGCCCACATGATAGGCTCTAACCCTACTTCATTAGAAATTTTCTTCATATAATCAGCTAGTGGACCACTATCAATAGCTTTGTATAAATTTTCTTGATACTTTGCTGACGTTATATAAGGTAAATCAAAAACTTGAAAATAGGGTGAAAAACTTGCCATATTAGGAGTAGAACTTACAGCCATTTCAATAGCACCGCGTTGAGCACTTTCCATAATAACGCGATCACTTCCTAAAATTGCATTAGGAAAAACTTGTACTTTAATTTTTCCATCACTTTTTTGTTCCACTAATTCCTTAAATTTTTCATACGCTAATGTAATATGGTTACCCGGAGGAGTTGTATGTGCAACCCTAAATTTTAATTTAGGTCCATCATATTCTGCAAAAGCAGTTCCACAAAAAGCAAAAAACATAAGTGTTACACAACTTAAAATTTTTTTCATAATTCCTCCAAACTAAATTTTTTCTTATAACTTTGTAACCTTGTAGATGTATAAATACATAAGTAATCTATCTATATCTAATTATTTTAACTGGTAATTTCAAACAAAATAAAAAAAAACTATTTTATTATTAATAATTAAATATTTTTTTCACTAATCATTATACAATCTTAAGTTGCTGATAACACTTTTTTTTTTTTTTGTCAAATATTCATAATAAAAAATATTCAATATTTTGATATAGTTTGTTATTTTTTATACAAATTTAACTAAAATTTAACATAACTATCTAAAATTCTATTCATTCCTTTTTTCAATGCAAATACAACTTGATTTTATCATAGTTACATGATAATCAATGCATAAACAACTCAAATCAGAATAATATCTAATAACATAGGAAGATTATGACAGAAATTAATGTTCCAGAAATTCTTAAAAAACTTTTAGAATTTTTTCCCATACCCCTATATGCTTGTTTACTAGAAAAAGAATCAGGAAAAATCTTAGCTTGTAACGAAAAAACATTATTATTTTTTGATACATCTGAAAAAAAACTTATTGGAAAATCCTTACCAGCACTTCTTAATAAAGCTGGTGCTAATCATACTGATTTTATTTATAAATTATCCCCTGATGGCAAAGCCCGTACCTTTACAATAAAAGATCACTCCTATTTATGTTTTAAAAAGAAAATTACAAATGATGATTTCAATTTAGCATTAACAACTCCACTAATATATATTTTTTGGGTAGAAATTCCTTACCAACAAGGTGAACGTTATGAATTACTGCTACATGAACTCGATATTCTTTTAGATTCAATCCATGACGGAATATGGATAATTGACGGAAATGGCATAACACTTCATGCAAACAAAGCCCTTAAAAGAATTGCAGGTATTAATTCAAAAGATGTTGTAGGAAAACACGTAACAGTACCTATGATGCAAGGAAAATTTAATACCTGCGTAACACTAGACGCCCTAGCACAAAAAAAAGTCGTAACGCAATTTGATGATTACACAAATGGACATAGATGCCTTAATACAAGTACCCCAATTTTAGACGAAAAAGGCAATGTACAACGAGTAGTTGCACTTATTCGCGATATGACAGAATTTGATGATTTACATAAAAAAGTTGTAGAAGCTGAACAAACAGTTAAACAATATAAAGGCGAAACGAAAAAAAACGAAAATACTTCTGGCTATATTGGCAATAGTAAAGTTTTTCAAAGCTGTCTTGACCAATTAAAAAAAGTAGCTAAATCCCCTTCTTCTGTTTTACTAATGGGAGAAACAGGAACAGGAAAAAGCCTTGCTGCTTCTTATATCCATGAACATAGTATACGAAAAGATAAACCCTTTATTTCAATTAACTGTGCGGCTATCGCAGAATCTCTCATTGATTCCGAACTTTTTGGATATGAAAAAGGAGCATTTACAGGTGCAGATCAAGCAGGTAAAAAAGGTTATTTTGAATTAGCCGATAAAGGAACTTTACTACTTGATGAAATAGGTGAACTTCCCCTCAATATCCAAGCTAAACTCTTACACGTTTTAGATAATTATGGCTTTCATAGAGTAGGTGGTAATGCCTCTATTAATGTTGATGTACGAATTATAGCTGCAACAAATAGACCTTTAGAAGAACTTGTTGAAAAAGGTGAATTTCGTGCAGACCTTTTTTATAGACTTCACGTACTTACAGTTAAAATTCCTCCCCTTCGTCAACGACAAGAAGATATTCCTCAATTAGCCGAATCCTTTTTATCTGATGCTTGTAAACGGCTAAATACAGTAAAAAGTTTTGCCCCAAAAGCTCTTTTAGCTTTATCTGCTCACACTTGGCCTGGCAATGTTCGTGAACTTCGTGGTGCTGTTGAATATCTAGCAGCCATGACAGAAGGTAACATTATTCGTGTTGCAGATTTATATCCCTATGTTCTGTCAGAAAAACAAATAGAAAATACTAATACTGCCATAACAGTTAATGATAAAACCCTTGAAGAAGCTATCTTTGAATTAGAATATTCTATGATAAAAGAAGCCCTTGTTCAAGAAGGAAGTACATATAAGGCTGCGAAAAAATTAGGAATTAGCCAATCTACCGTTGTTCGTAAAGCAAAACATCTTGGAATAAAGATTTCTGACTAATATTTTTACCAAGTCAAAATTGCATTATTCCTATTTTTTATCGCATTTTCTATTTTAAAAAAATTATAAAATATTCCCCAAAAAAAAAATTTCTTTTTACTTTTCAATCAAATAACCAAAAACAAAAGAAAATAATTCAACTTTGGAACAGGAATTGCTTAAGTCAAAACGGAAGGTTAAACAGTTTATCTGTTTCAACATAAATTAACAATCTAACAAACTAACAAAAGTTAAATATTTTTTGAAGGAGAAGACTATGATCGTTAGTGTTCCAAAAGAAGTGAAAAACAAAGAATATCGCGTAGGTATTACTCCAGCTGGTGTTAAAGCTCTTGTTGACAAAGGTCATCAAGTATTAGTAGAAAAAGACGCTGGTACTGCTATCGGTATTTCTGACGCTGACTATGTTGCAGCTGGTGCAAAAATCGTTGCTACTGCTAAAGAAGCATGGAGTGGCGATATGGTTGTTAAAGTAAAAGAACCACTTGCACAAGAATACCAATACTTCCGCGAAGGAATGGTTCTTTTCACTTACCTTCACCTTGCTGCTGAACCAGAGCTTACTAAAGCTCTTCTCGATAAAAAAGTAACTGGTATCGCTTACGAAACAGTTCAACTCCCTAACCGTCAACTTCCTCTTCTTGCTCCAATGTCAGAAGTAGCTGGTCGTATGGCTGCTCAAGTTGGTGCAAACCTCCTTACTAAAAACGAAGGTGGCATGGGCTTACTCATGGGTGGTACTGCTGGTGTTCCTGCAGCTAACTTCGTAGTTGTTGGTGCTGGTGTTGTTGGTTTCAACGCTGCTAAAGTTGCTGTTGGCATGGGTGCTAAAGTTACTATTCTTGATGTTAACATCAACCGTCTTCGTGAAATCGATGACCTTTATGGTAACAAAAT
Source organism: Mailhella sp. (assembly GCA_029258655.1). GTDB lineage: Bacteria > Desulfobacterota > Desulfovibrionia > Desulfovibrionales > Desulfovibrionaceae > Taurinivorans. The sequence goes on along the minus strand of JARHYD010000073.1, from coordinate 11,953 downwards.
CCAAACCATCTACTCAAACTCTTTAAACGTAGCTGAAGCAGTAAAACATGCTGACGTTGTAGTTGGTTCTGTTCTTATTCCTGGTGCTGCAACTCCACAACTCGTAACCGAAGAAATGGTTAACAGCATGAAACCAGGTTCTGTTATCGTTGACGTTGCTATCGACCAAGGTGGTGCTGTTGAAACTACTGCTAAACACGGTGCTACAAGCCACGACAACCCAACCTTCATTCACAATGGCGTAGTTTGCTATTGCGTAGGTAATATGCCAGGTGCTGTTGCTCGTACTTCTACCTTTACCCTTACCAACGCAACTTTACCTTACATGGTAAAACTTGCTAACATGGGTTGGAAAGAAGCTTGCAAGAAAGACGAATCTCTTGCAAAAGGTCTTAACACTCACGAAGGTAAACTCTACTTCCAAGGTGTTGCAGACAAACTTAACTTACCTTGCAGCTCATTAAGCGAAATTCTTTAATATATTCATTTGTCCATAAGAGTTCTACTCTTATGGACTTTTTTTTATAACATTTTTTTGGAGGCTTATCATGGCTTGTTGCAAAAAAGAAGATATTGTTGCTCTTGACAAAAAATATGTATGGCACCACCTTACACAACATAAAGTTTTTGAAACAAAAGACATCACTGTATTTGAACGCGGTGAAGGTATGCGTATTTTCGACATCAATGGTAAAGAATACCTTGATGCTGTATCTGGTGGTGTTTGGACTGTAAACGTAGGATACGGTCGTACTGAAATCGTAGACGCAGTTGCAGAACAAATGAAAAAACTTTGCTACTTTGCAAACTCTTTTGGTAACATTCCTACTGCATTATTTGCTGAAAAACTTATTTCTAAAATGCCAGGAATGAGCCGTGTATATATTTCTAACTCTGGTTCTGAAGCTAACGAAAAAGCATTCAAAATCGTTCGCCAAATTTCCATGTTAAAACATGGCGGAAAGAAAAACAAAATTCTTTATCGTGATCGTGATTATCATGGTACTACCATTACTACTCTTTCTGCTTGCGGACAAGAAGAACGTAAAATGCAATACGGTCCTTTCACTCCAGGATTTGTTTCTTTCCCAGCTGCTAACTCCTATCGTAACCCATACGGTTTAGATCCAAAAGATCCTTCTCTTGGTGCTAAATTTGCTGAAGAACTTGAAAAAGTTATCTTAGCAGAAGGTCCAGACACTGTTGGTGGTGTTATCGTTGAACCTATCACTGCTGGTGGTGGTGTTCTTGTTCCTCCTCAAGATTACCTCAAAAAAGTATCTGAAATTTGCAAAAAATACGATATTCTTCTTATCATTGACGAAGTTGTTTGCGGTCTTGGTAGAACTGGTAAATGGTTTGGTTACCAACACTTCGACGTACAACCAGACATTGTAACAATGGCTAAAGGTGTTGCTTCTGGTTACGCTGCTATTTCTTGCACAGTTACTACTGAAAAAGTTTTCCAAGACTTCATTTCTGAACCAAGCGACCGTGAAGGTTACTTCCGTGATATTAGTACCTTTGGTGGTTGCACCTCTGGTCCTGCTGCTGCTCTTGCAAACCTCAAAATTATTGAAGATGAAAACCTCCTTGAAAATGTAACCAAAGTTGGTGAATACTTCTTAGAAAAACTCAATGGTTTGAAAGAAAAACACAATTGCATTGGCGACGTTCGTGGTAAAGGTTTATTCTGCGGTGTTGAAATCGTAAAAGATCGCAATACTAAAGCTCCTGCTGAAGAAGCAACTTGCAACCAAATCGTTGGTAAATGCATGGAACAAGGTGTTATCATTGGTAAAACCTCACGTTCATTCAAAGAATTCAACAATACTCTTTGCTTTAGCCCAGCACTTATCGCTACTAACAAAGAAATTGATCAAATCGTTGCAGCTCTCGATAAAGCTTTATCAGAAGTTTGCCCTAACTAATTGTTAGAAAAATAGAAAATAAAAGAGGTGGCTTTTTAGCCACCTTTTTTATTTTAACAAAAAATATAGAGTATATTTCTAAATTAATCTTATTTTATTTTTTTCTTTGGGGGAAATGATTTCCCCCAAGCCCCCTCAATCAGACAAATTTATTAAATAGACTAAAACAAATACTAACCACTACAACACATATAAAAATAGGGAGAAAATTTTCTCCCTATTATACTTTTAATTAATTCTTATAATTTTTTTTATTGATTAACAGGAGTTCCTTTTACTAATTCTCCATTCCACTCACCTGTCAAAGTACGAAGGAATGCAACAATAAGCTTTCTATCAGACTCTGGAATATCCATGCCAGAAAGATATATTCCCATAATACGAACAGCCTCATCCAATGTTTGAACTGTACCATCATGCATATATGGCCATGTCATTTCAATATTTCTTAATGTAGGTACTTTGAATTTGTGTAAATCTTGATCTTTACCTGTAAATCCTTGTAAACCTGCATCAGAACCTAATGGATTACCACGATCAGCAAAATAATCTTTTTTCAAATCCATATATTCAAATGATTGACCACCAACAGCTTGCCCTACATGGCAACTTGAACATCGATATTGTTTAAAGCGTTCATAACCTTGAATTTCTTCATCAGTTAATACTTTTTTATCGCCTTTTAGCCATTTATCAAATCTACTATTAGGAGTAATAAGAGTTTTTTCATATTCAGCAATAGCATTCGTGATATTGTTATCAGTCCAGCCATCAGGATAAACCATTTTAAACTCATTTGTTAACACTTCATCTTGTTGAAGTTTTGCAATGATTTCATTCCAATCTTTACTTGCCATTTCAATAGGATTTAAAGGAGGTCCACCTGCTTGTTCTTGTAAATCTGCTGCTCTACCATTCCAAAACTGTTTAATATTAAACGCTGCATTAAATACTGTTGGAGCATTTATATCACCTAATTGAGCCCGAACACCTTCTGAAAAACGTTTATTATCTGTTCCTGCTTTATCAAAAGCATGACAACTTTCACATGCAACAGTATTATCAGAAGATAACCGTTTATCTTTAAATAATTTTTCTCCTAAGACAACTTTTTTAGAATCATAAAGTATTTTATCTGGTAAAGGTTGCAGCGGTTCATTTGCATTTTCTTTAGATGCAAGACCTGTTGCATAATGAGCTGCTCTATTTTCAGCTACCCATTCAAGAATAGTTTTTCTATCTTCAGCAGTAATTTTACTTCCCCAATGCACAGCTGTAAATTTTGCTGGAGGCATAGTTTCATTTTTAATAACCCATTCCATTTTAGCTAAGGTAGGTTCACTTACAGGTTTATCTTTTGCTACACCAACAAGTTCCTGGTTTAAATCCATAGCTCTTAAACCATCATTAAAATCTTTTTCAATGATTTCTTTAATTCCTGGAATTTTTGCATAAAAAGGTAAATCATAATCACGTGAATGACAAGCCATACATTTATCAAGAACAATGCCAGACACTTTTGAAAATTTTTCCATTTGTGCTTTTGTTAACACCTTTTTTTCTACACCAAAACTTTCTGACGCTGGTAATACAGCGATAGAAGCAATTAATGCACTGCTTGCAACAAGCATTAACGAACTAAATTTCATATACACTCCTAAAATCTAATAGTAATAATTACTATTTGTGGAAAAAATAACATAGCATTTTTCATAAGGCAAGAAAAATGTTAATACAAAACCTTCTACAATTATTTATAAAATAAAATCTCTCATATCACAAATTTATACTTTACTAATTTAATAACTATATAAATTAATAGATTAATATTTTTTAAATCTTAATATCCACTTTAACCATTCTTAAACTAAAAATAAAACAATAATAAATCCATAAATTGTGATATTTTTATCAATTTTTTAGATTAATAAATTTAATAACTCACTGCATTAATTAAAACTTTTTTAATTAGAGTGTATTTCCAAAGCAATCTTATTTTATTTTTTCTTTGGGGGAAATGATTTCCCCCAAGCCCCCTCAATTAGGGAAATTTATTGAAATAATTTTCAATAAATTTCCCTATGTTATAGTATAAGAAAAAAATCTTTTTTCTCAAAAATAAAAAATTCTTTATTTTCGCATAATAACTATAAATATTTTCTAATGCTACTATATTACAAATCTTTTATTTTTATTATCAAAGAACAAAGTTTAGTAATTATAAATAATTTGCCCCCTATCTTATCAACATAAAAGTTTGTATTAAAAGTTTTTGAAAGGGGTTTTAGGGGAAAACTTTTGCAAAAGTTTTCCCCTAAAAAATATAAATTTTGCATAAAAAAAGCCCCATTATTGGAGCTTTTATAATCTTACTTATAAATTAATAATTAAATTAAGCCTTTTTCTGCTTGTGCTTGAATTGCTGTAATAGCTACGGTATTAATAATATCAGGCACTGTGCAACCACGAGAAAGATCATTTACAGGTTTTCTAAGACCTTGTAAAATAGGCCCAATCGCAATAGCATCAGCAGCTCTTTGTACAGCTTTATAGGTATTATTACCTGTATTAAGATCTGGGAAAATAAATACGGTTGCATTACCTGCAACTGGATTTCCAGGCATTTTTGTTTTAGCAACATCTGGATCAATCGCAGCATCGTATTGTAATGGACCTTCAATAAGAAGTTCTGGAGCTCTTTCTTTTGCAATTTTAGTTGCTTCAACAACTTTATCAACATCTTCACCTTTACCAGAAGTTCCTGTTGAGTAAGAAAGCATAGCAACACGAGATTCAATACCAAAAATTCTTGCAGTTTCAGAAGTTGTGATAGCAATATCAGCAAGTTGTTCAGAATTTGGATCTGGATTAATTGCACAATCACCAAAAGCAAGCACTCTATCTTTCAAGCACATAAGGAAGGTACTTGAAACAATAGAAAATCCTGGTTTTGTTTTAATAAATTCTAAAGCAGGACGAACAGTATTTGCTGTTGTATTCACAGCACCAGAAACAAGCCCATCAGCATCATCTTGATAAACCATCATAGTACCAAAATATGTTGTATCAAGCATACGATCACGGGCTTCTTCTAATGTAATACCTTTTTTCTTACGAAGTTCAGCGTAGGTAGCAGCGTATTCTTCAAGTTTTGGTGAGCTAGCTGGATCTATAATAGTAGTACCAGTTAAACTAATAGATAAAGATTTTGCTTTTTCTTCAATAAGTTCTGGTTTACCAAGTAAAATAATTTGTGCTGTTTCACGAGCAGCAAGAGCTTCTGCTGCACGTAAAATTCTTGGTTCATCACCTTCAGGAAGAACAATACGCATTGGGTGTTTGCGAGCTTGATCCATAAGTTTATATTCAAACATTCTTGGGGTCATACGAGCAACACTATTTTCAACAACACGAGTTGCAAGCTCTTCTGCATCAACATAACGATCAAAATTACCTAATGCTGTATGTACTTTTCTTGTATCATCTGGATCAATTCTATCACGGAGCATTTTTAATGCTGTAAGAGTTTCATAAGTATTTGTTTTTACAGCTAAAACAGGAACACTCATATTTCTCATACCATCTAAAAGACGCATAATAGCAGGAGAAGGTCTAAAACCACCAGTTAAAAGTACCCCACTAACACCAGGATATGCTTTAGACATACTTGCAACAACCGCACCCATAAGTAAATCTTCTCTATCACCGGGAGTTACAACTAAATGTCCTTCTTTTATAAAATTCAAGAAATTACCTAAATGCATTGCTGCAATTAAATAATCATCAACATGGAAATCAATAAGATTTTGTTCACAATATAAAACTTCTGCATTTAAATTTTTAGCCACATCACGCATAGAAGGGCGACCTAAAATATTGTTTTCAGGTATCATATAAATAAGAGGTTTCACACTTGCTTTTGGATTGAAAAGTTTAAGAATTTCTTCTTTTACACTTTCCATTTCACTTAATTGTAAATCAATTCTATTAATAATAAGAGAAGCAATTTCAATACCACGTTGAGAAAAAACTTCTAAAGCAGCATTAGCTCCAGCTTTCACTTCATCTACAGAACTTGTAAGTGCTGGGTGAATAAGAAGAACTGGCACACCTAATGTAGCAGCTATATCTGCATTAAGCTCCACTTCAAAAGCACCATGTTTACCTAAGAAATCCGTTCCTTGACAAAGCACAAAATCATATTGGCTAGCAAGTTTATTATAAGTATCCAAGATATGTTCCATAAGAACATTTGTTTGTCCTGAATTAATAAGACGACGTGCCTCTTCTAAGGTATAGGCATAGCACTGTTCTGCTGGTAAATTTAATCCAAAATATTCATTAATAAGATGAAATTCATGATCATAACCAGTTGAATCTTGAATAATAGGACGGAAAAATCCAACCTTTCCAACACGACCAATTAATAAACGCATAAGACCTAAGGTAATAGCAGATTTACCTGATCTTTCTGCTGTTGCACTAATATAAAGTGTATTAGCCATATTACACTCCAAAAATAAATATTCTTGAAATATTAACTCTATGTAAGAACTAAGTCAAGAAGTACAAATTCTTTTTTAATCCTTACTAAATAAAAAGGGTGCGTTTTCTGGTTCACAGAAAATATTTTTTTCAACATCAAAATATCGTGGCTGCATGATAAAAGCACCTGCCAAAACCTGCTCATAACTTAATTTACGGGTACGTAATGAATAATGAGCTGCATCTTGCGTTAATCCCCAACCACCATAGTATGGCCAACCATACGTAAAAACTTTTAAAGGAATAGCAAGAGCATCAATACCTAAATGAGAATCATAGGTATGAATTTCTAAAGCATGACCATCTACATGGGTAATGGTATCATAAAGTTTACAAAAACGACTATCTGCACTGGTCATTGAGTGTGCTTTCTCAAGAAAACGCCGTGCTGTTATTTGTTTTTTATTCCACCTTGTAGGATCAGTATCTTTGTATAAAGCAGAGTTATCTAAACATTCTCCAACATTTTCATCTGCTATTTCAACAACATGATTTTCACAAGTTTCTTCTTCAAAACCCAAAACTTTAATTGGCACAAAATCCGATGGACGAGCAAATGGAATAATATCATCAGCTAATTCTAAAATTTCTTGTGCAACTTTAGTATCTTTATGTTGCGGACAATAAACAATATACGCATGAGGTCTTTGATTACGAATATATTCAATAAGCTTTCCATCATCAGAAAGTGGTAAAGAAAATGAATGTAATGGACGTCCTTTTTTATCTAAGTTTCCAAGCATTCCCTCTTGCACTTCCTCATTTAACGGCATAACCTTTGGTGCTAAATCAGCATTACCAATAATCACAATAACATCTTTTCCTGCTTCTACTTCTGTATAATCAAAATGTTCACGAAAAGCAGACAATTCAAGAAAAAATTGCCTAAAAAGTCTAGCACGCAAAAAATCTCGTTCAGCAAATTCTTTTGTTAGCAAAATCTTTTCAAGCGAAGGATATGGACCACCCTCTAAAGAAAGAGAAACAAGTTTTTCTTTATTATACAATCTATCAAACATTCCAGGGCGGACATACACAAGTGGAATATTACCACATTCTTTTTTTAATTGCTCTGTTGGCTCTTCTGCTGTATACACCATGCCCTTATTATGATAGGCAGCTTCAATACCAGCTTGTTCCTTGAAAAAATGAATATCTGCGTGTTTATACATTTTAGAAAAAAAGGCTTTTTGCTTTTCATTAAAATTAATACAGGCAATATACCGTTTATTTTCAAATAATTGAGGTCGTTGTAATAAAATAAAATATAAAATAGCTTGAAAGTGCGATGGATTACCAGTAATAGGGTGCATATAACGAGTATAAAAAAGACAAAGTGCTGCAAAAAGTTCTTCTTTTTTTATGGAAATATTTCTTCGTTCACAAGAAATTTCATCTTTTGTAAGCCCCCAACCTGCATAATAGGGCAAACCATAACAATGGACTGTTTTACCTAATAAAATAGCGTCAAGTCCAATTTTAGAGCTTACAGTATACACTTCATCAGCTTGTGCTAAAATAGAAAAAGAAGAAACCTGTTCTGTTATAACTTGCACACCATTTTCTGTGGCAAATTTTCGCAAATATCCATTTTTCTTATTTTGTTGCACAAGTGGTGGCTCAAGAAGAAAAAATGCTGCACCAGGATGCTGCATTTTTGCATCTATAATCATTTTTTTATAGCTTTCTTCTGTGGCAAAAATTTTCTTTAAATCAAGTTTATTTTTTCTAGCTTGATCAATAATAACAACACGTTTACGACCACCGGGAGTATGCAATTTATAAGGAGAAGCATCAGGTGCATAATGCTCTGTGCCTACTTTATGGCTCAAAGTTGATGCAAGTAATTCTGTAACTTCATCAAAATCATAGGGACTAAGAGCAGGAAAAGCAATAGGCAAAATAGATAAAAAATCCTTTGCATACGCTGTTAAATTAATATCATCAGCTTCATTATATAATGAATATTCTTTAAAATTTTGCTTATCACTAATAGAATGTTTTTTAAATAAAGCAAAAAGTGCAGGTATAGACTTTACACATTCTTCCCATTCTGACGGAAAACGGGCATCAGTATATGATCCATTTTTTTCTAATATAAATGAAGATGGAAATTTTCCAGGAAGCTTATAAACCCCTTCTTTGATATTCCAAACATTAAACCCTAATAAATTCGCAAAAAAAGCACCTTTTCCTTTTATTGTAATAAAAGCTTTAATATTTTTTTTATCCTTTAATGCTTTTGATAAGGGAATAAAATCAAGTTCTGGATAAATTTTCTTTATGTATTGTACATACTTACTGTTAAAACACGTTACTTTTTGACGCTCTGCTTTTTCAAAAATAACTTTTTGCTTATCTTGCATTACAGCCTCCTAACGGATGACTAAATAAGATTGTGGGAACTTACTATGTAAATATTGTTTTACTTTCAATACCTGCGTTTTATTTTGATAAGGTCCTGCTTGTACAACAAAAAAGCCATTATCATTAAAAATTGCATTATTAATTTTTCTTCTTCTAAGCTCCATAGAAAGACGTTGTGCTGTTGCTCTATCTTTAAAAACAGCTAAATGCAGATATAATTGCCCTACAACAGTATTAGAAGAAAGATCTCCATAACTTGTTTCTGGAATAATTGTAGTATTATTACCCATATTATCATAAGCAGGCACATCATAACTTGGTGCAGGGCTAACTGGTGGAATAGAAGAACTAGAAGTATCTGGATACAACGGTGCAGAAGAAGTTTCTGGATAAACAGGAACATCTGCATAACTTGAAGAATTTCCAAAACTTTCACTTGCTCCAGAACTATAAGAACTACCTGTTCCTGCTGCACTAGCTAACGCTTCAGATACACTAGCACTATCCTTTGGTGTATAAATAGCATTTCCTTGATATGGATTATATGCTGAATTTTTAACAGGTGCAGAATTTGGCACATATTGTGGTGTTACACTACTTCCATAACTCGTATTTGAATAATTAGAAGTTACAGAAGAACTTGTTCCTCCACCAACATATTGTACATGAACCTTTGCCGTCCCTTTTTTTATCATACCAATTTTATTTGCTGCTGCTTGAGATAAATCAATAATTCTTTCACGAGTAAAAGGGCCTCTATCATTAATCCGTACAATAACAGAAGCACCATTTTCAAGATTCGTTACTTTCACTCTAGTATTAAATGGAAGTAATTTATGTGCAGCTGTCAAATCATTTGTATTAAACGTTTCTCCATTGGAAGTTTTTTTACCATGAAAACCTGGTCCATACCAAGAAGCAATACCAATTTCTTCAAAATTATCTGCTGATGCATACGGCACATAGGTAACTCCACGTACAGTATAAGGTTTTGCTTTTGGTAAATGTCTATTTCTTTGTTCGTTTATTTTAACATAGTAATCCCCACTTTTTCTTGAGGCATTTAAATCACTACTAGAAAAACGAGTTTTACTTGGAGCATGATATTCATAGCTTGGAATAGGCTTTGCTATTTGATATCCCCCAACTTGAATACAGCCCGTCATCAAAACAGGAATAAGACACACAAGTAAAAAACGTTTAATCATATTTTCCTCTATATATTAAAATAAAAAACAAAATATTATGCAAAACCTAAATATCGCATTCCTGCAACTAAAACCATACCCACAAGAAGTGTAGCAAATAAATTTTTTGTAAAATACGCCACAATGATAACAGGAAGAAATGCCAATAAAAATAAATTTTCTTTTGCCAACCAAAGTGTTCCATTTTTCATAAAAATTTCAGGTGCAAGCAATGCAGATAAAATTGCAACAGGCACATAAGAAAGCCATATTTGTACATTTTTTGAAATTGTTCTTTTTGCTAATAACCCCATTGGTAGCAATCTTGGAAGAAGTGTCCCAATCATCATTGTTATAAGCAAAAAACTTGATTCAAAAAAACTCATATTTTCCTCTATAAGTATTATCTATTTTTTTTCTTTTTGCAAAGATAAATATAATCCAATGGTAGCACTAATAAGTGTAGCAATAATAATACTCCACCTATCAAAACCCAATTCCATAAAAAATAAAGAACTTATCACACCAACTAAACAAACAATTATTTGAATTCGATCCACAATTAATGGAATAAGTAATGCTGTAAACATTGCTGGCAAAGCAAAATCTAAACCATAAATTTCAACATTTGTAATTTGCTCTCCTGATAATGCACCAATAAAAGTTCCAATTATCCAACCAGAATGAGCAACAAAACCCAAAGTAAGTACTTGTGCAACAGTAACTTCTTTACCTGCTTTATAATAGGATATATTAGCAGCAAAAATTTCATCAGTCTGATAAAAAGATAAGAACATTTTCCATGAAAAAGATAAATGTTTCCAAGGAGTAACAAGAGCAGCAGACATCAGAACATGACGTAAATTTACTAATAAATTTGCAACTGCAATAGAAAGAATAGAAGCACCAGCACCAAGCATACTAGCTGCAATAAATTGCCCTGCTCCAGCAAAAACCAATGCAGAAAGTGTTACTGCCCAAAATGGACTAATACCATTTTTTACAGCAACAACACCAAAAGCAAAACCTAAAGGCATATAACCTAGCATAATGGGAAAACCTAAACGAAACCCATTATAAAAGGATTCTTTTCTTGAAATCATTAGAATTAATTCCACTCTTTTTTAACTTAACTTGTCTATAAATGAGGCTCTACACAATGTCAAATTATTCTTATAAGAAAAAATAGTTAAATCGTTTTTCTAAATTAATTTTTATTTTTCTTGTTTATATAATATTTTCTTATTTATTTTACTATTACATAGTATCACGTTTTATAAGGGGTTTCACCCCTTTGACCTGAGCAGGGGGTAAGCTAACGGGGGGAAATCCCCCTAGCGTTGCTGTCTATTTCCCTAAACCTTGTAAACTCGGTATAAGGGAAACGACTTCGTCGTCCTTTGGGTAGCTACTCTCACCCCCGCTTTAGCCGTTGTGACACAGGAAGCTACGAATAAAGACAGCAATTAGTTACGCTAAATTAATATACATAAACCGCTGTCGCTATCCGTAAAGCTCATTCTTCGCTAACGGCTACCGCTGCACCCCCAAGCAATGCCCCCCAAGAGTTCTTTCTGGTACACACTCTTTTAGCAAGTCGCTTTGCTCCTCGCTTCCAGAGAGTGAAACTTATTAAGTCAGTGACGTTATGAAAATATTTTTTATTTTATAAGCCTAATGCGTTAAAGTAATTCTAAATAATTTGGAAACACACCCTATTTAATACTACTATATTATAAATAGTTTATTCTCATTATTAGAGAACGAAGTTTAATTGGGAATATTTCTAAAAATACTATTTAACGATTTTTTATGCAAAAAGTCTTAGTTGGTTCTCTTGACAAAAGTTTCACTAAAGAATACCATTCTTTTAAAACCTATAAAACCACGTTAGAAGAGGTATCTTTATGCCAGCATTAAAAA
>JARHYD010000013.1 GCA_029258655.1 Mailhella sp. | reverse complement strand
TACTCTTTCAACAAGTCGCTTTGCTCCTCGCCTCCAGAGAGTGAAGCTATTAGTTCAGTGACTTTATGAAAATATTTTTTGTTTTATACGTCTAATATGTTAAAGTAATTATAAATAATTTAAAAACACCCCCTATAAAGAATAACCTCCCTTTTATGCAAGAGCAATTTTACCATCTGTTGAAATAATTTTTACTATTAATGGAATATCTTTTCCTGATTTTTCAAGAGCTTTTCGCACCATTATTTCTATACCTGTACAGCAAGGAACAGTCATTCTTGTTACTGTAATAGATTTAATAGTATTAAATTTAAAAATATCTGCAAGCTTTTCTGAATAATCAATATCATCAAGTTTCGGACAGCCAATAATTGTCACTTTATCTTTAATAAAATCTTGATGAAAATTTCCATAAGCATACGCACAGCAATCAGCTGCTACAAGTAAATCGCAATTATGAAAAAATTGAGCTTGAGGTGGTAATAATTTTATTTGTACAGGCCATTGTCTAAGTTCGGAAACTATATTAAGTTTTTTTTCTTCATGCTGCAATGGTTGCAATGTTTGAATTTTTAAACCAGGACAGGAAGAATTATTTTTTTCTTTTTGCATTTTTGCCATAACTGCTTCTTCATCATACGGCAATGCTTCTCTTTGTTCAAAACTAATAGCATCCATAGGACAAACAGGTAAACAATTTCCTAATCCATCGCAATAATCATCACGAATAAGACGTGCTTTACCCTCTTCAATTTTCAAAGCTCCTTCATGACAAGCTGTTACACATAAACCACAACCATTACATTTTTCTTCATCTATTTTTATCATTTGTCTAAGCATATAAACTCCTTATTTCTTCATTGACATTACCCATAGAATATACCACAATATTACAACATTTCTGTTGTATATCCAACAAAAGAGTTTCTATGAAAAAATTTTATCCTCTATTATTACAATCCACCCTTTTTCAAGGTATGGACGAATTACAAATGCATTCTATTCTTAATTGTTTAAAAGCAACAATAAAAGAATATAAAAAAGATGCATATATTTTTTATATGGGGGATAATATTAGTGCAATGGGTTTAGTTTTATCTGGATCTGTACATCTTTCAAAAGAAGATTATTGGGGACGAAAAACTATTTTAGCAGAAATTCCACCTGCCAATCTTTTTGCAGAAAGCTTTGCTTGCTCAAAAGAAAAATCACCAGTTAATGCCTATGTTGCCAAAAATAGTACTATTATGTTTTTAGATATAAAAAAAGTTTTATCTGTTTGCAGTAATAGCTGTATCTTTCATAATACATTAATCAAAAATTTTGTTTCTGTTTTAGCTGAAAAAAATATAGGATTAAATGCTAAAATCGAAAATTTATCGCAAAAAACAACAAAAGATAAAATTCTAGCCTATTTATCTAATCAATCACAATTACAAAATAGTGCCGAATTTACTATTCCATTCAATCGTCAAGAACTAGCAGATTATTTATCTGTTGATAGAAGTGCTATGAGTTTTGAACTTGGAAAATTACAAAAACAAGGCATTATTGCTTTTCAAAAAAATAAATTTATTATCAAAAATAAAGAACTACTTTAGGAACTACTATGGAAAATCTTATGCTATTTTTTATTATCTTAGGTATTGCTAGCCCTCTTCTAGCATTATCCAGTTTTTTTATACCTAATATTACAGCATTTTTTATGAAAAATCCAACCAAAACAAAAGCTTCCATTTTTTGGTTTATTACATCATTAGTAGCAAGTCTTGCCATTGCTTTTCTACGAGGAAAATTAGTATAATGAAATGGTTTTCACATAGACTTTTTGCTGTTGGCATGGCAGCTGTTTGTAAATTTGACCCTATTGGTATAGCTCTTGCTTATGCTGGCTCTACTGTTCCAGATAGTATTGATTTTTTTCAAGTAAAAATGGGTGCAAGTTTTAATCGTATCCATAGAAAACATAGTCATGCTTGGGTTTGGTATGCAATTATTCTTTTTATTCTCTATGGTTATGCTTATCCATATCTCGTTCCCTATCTACCTAGCAAATATGTTAATATAGAAACAATTCAAGAATATATTTTAGCATTCTTTTTTGGTATATTTTCTCATATTTTTTTAGATATGCTAACAGTTACAGGTGTTCCTCGTTTTATTAATCCAAATAAAAAATTTGCTGTAAAACTTGTAACTACAAATAAATTTTCTGAAACAATCTTTACTTTTTGCTTTTTTATTGCTTGTTCATTTTGGTTATATTTTACAAAAAATCAATATATTACCTTTTTTATAGATAAAGCATATCAATTATCAAAAAACATATTATAAAAATAATATGATACACTAATGTATAAAAACAATATACAAAAAAGCGTAGTTTTTAAATAAAAAACTACGCTTTTTCATTATATCAAATTATAATATATAATTTTTAAAACATATTTCTCTCATTAACTTTTACACAAGTAATTTTTTCATCTGCCTATAATAATTGTAAAGCTAACTCTTTAAGTTTTGCTCTATTTGGTTTACCTGTTTCTGTAATAGGAAGTTTTTCTACAAAAAAGATATGTTTTGGACAATGATAACGTGGTAAAATTGCATGAAATTTTTTATTATATACTTCCTTATCCTGCAAATTTTGTCCTTCAATAAGAATTGTAACAACTTCACCAAAATGTATATCAGGAACAGAAGTAATATAAAAAGGCTTTTCCATAATAGATAAAAGACTTGCCTCAAGGGATTCTATTTGAATTTTTATCCCTCCACTATTTATCACATTATCTAATCTACCAAGAATTTTAAATTGTCCTTTATCATTTATTTCTGCAATATCATTTGTTTCTAAAACATGGTTACAAAGCAATGGTGCATGAATAACTAATGTTTGTTTTTCTGATAATCCAATAGTTACTTGCGACAGAGGAGTATACCAATCAGAACGTTGCTCCCCATTTAACCGACGTAATGCAATATGCGATAACGTTTCTGTCATTCCATAGGTTGACCAAACATGATGAGGAAAATTTTCAAGTTCTTTTTGCAGGCTTATATTAATTGCTCCACCTCCAATAATCAAATGCTTTATTGCTTGCAAAAGCTTTGCTTCTTGAAAATTTTGTAAAGAAGCATGAACTTGAGCGGGAGTCATAGCAAGAAAATCAGGAGAAAAAGAAATTTCTTTTAAAGGATGTTCAGAAGGATTAACACAATATAAATCAAGATGATATACTAAAGAACGAACTACTACCATTTTTGCCCCAATATATTTTAAGGGCATACATAATAAAGCAGAATCATCTTTTTTTAATCCTAAAAAAGAACAAGTCATTTTTGCACTTTCAATCATACGCTTTTTTTCAATATGCATAATTTTAGGTGCACCAGTAGACCCAGAACTTTGTACACAAATGGTTTCCTTTTCAGAAAACCATTCTTCTAAGAAATCTGCAACATCTTGTCGTATAAAGGAATTTTCATGTTCCCGTAATAACGCTATTTGATCTTTTTGATAGATTTTACCACAAATTTTAATTTCTTGTTGCATAATATTTTCTAAGGAAATTGTGGAGTTTTAGAAAAATCTGGACGGCGTTTTTCAAGAAAAGCTTTTCCACCTTCTTGAGCTTCATCAGTCAAATAATAAAGAAGTGTTGCATCGCCTGCTAATTCTTGTATTCCTGCTTGACCATCAAGTTCAGCATTTAATCCTGCTTTTAATAAACGCAATGCAAGTGGACTATGTTCCATCATTGTTTTTGCCCAATCTACCATTTCATCTTCTAAACTTTCTAATGGAACAACTTTATTTACAAGTCCCATTTCAAGTGCTTCTTGTGCAGAATATTGACGGCACAAAAACCAAATTTCCCTTGCTTTTTTCTGCCCTACAATACGTGCTAAATATGATGCACCAAAACCTGCATCAAAACTACCAACACGAGGCCCTGTCTGTCCAAAACGTGCATTATCAGAAGCAATCGTTAAATCACACATAATATGCAAAACGTGGCCTCCTCCAATAGCAAAACCATTAACCATAGCAATAACAGGTTTTGGCAAAGAACGTATTTGCTTTTGCACATCAAGTACATTAAGACGAGCTACACCATCTTGCCCAACATAACCACCACGTCCTTTTACATTCATATCACCACCACTGCAAAAAGCCTTATCTCCTGCTCCTGTAAGAGCAACAACACGAATTTCTTGTGATTCACGACAATAACGAAGAGCATCACCTATTTCAGAAACCGTTGTTGGAGTAAATGCATTTCTCCAACGCGGACGATTAATAGTAATTTTTGCAATACCTTCAAAAAATTCAAAAAGAATATCTTGATATTCTTTAATTGTTGTCCATTTTCGCGTATTTGACATTTTATTTTCCTTTTACATAATTTGTAATTTGACACGTTGAAATAATTTTACCCATTGTTTTTTCAAATTCAAAAACATTTATTTCCCACACATGAAAAGTATTACTTTTTTTTAGCAAACGGGCTATACCCCGTACATGAACACCTAAGGGTGCAGAATTTAAATGATTAGCACTAACTTGTATACCAACAGGAAAAGTATTTTCTTCACATAATGAAAGAGAAGCATATCCAGCTAATGTTTCAGCAAGAGCAAGTGTTGCTCCACCACTTAAAAAACCAAAAGGCTGACAAACTTTTTCTGTTACTTCCATATCAGCACAAAACAAATTATTTTCATCAGTAAATAATGTTATTCCTAATATATCATGCAAAAATTGTTTATTATTCATAACTAACTATTATTTTTTTATTAAAAATAAAAATATTCCTTAAAATTTTCCCTAACTTAAAAACACTAACAACCTAATTATCGATAAATAACATACCCTATAAAAAATAGGCTAATCATGTATTTTATATACTTTTATCTAAAATTATTGTCAACATAATAAAAAAATATCCTCAAACATACTCATTTTTTTGCAATATCTTCTTCTGCTTATTATATTTTTAAACATAACATAAAAAGTTCCTTGACTTTTAAGAAAGATTACACAATGGTATTAAAAACAAAAATAATAATTAATTATCAGAACTAGGTATCATTTTTTTTATGTTTAATAAACTTATAGCAGATTGTCTTTACAAAAATAACCTCAAAAAATCTAATAAAGAAAAAAACTCTTTCACCATTAATACAGCATTAAATATTTTTTATTTACTCACTAATGGCTTTGTTATTTTTAATCAAGGTTCTCACCTTGTAGCTTACATCAATGCCAATAATGCTCTACAAAACATAAAAGGCTTTTCCGATATTGAAAATAAAAATGGCTACTTACTCATGCCATTTAATCTTGAAAATAATGAAACACTTTTTTTAAGTAATGATACAGAATTAATTAATCAAGACATGATTATTCAATACGCAAAAAACTTATTAGCCACCACCATTTCTCAATATGAAATTTCACATAATGTATGTATAAATCAAGAAAAATTATTATCAAAAATCAATACACTTTTTTCCGAACAATTAGAAGAAATACCAAATAACAATAATTTTTCAAACTATGAAAAAGCATTTTCTGCTTGTATGAATTTTTTAACAGATCATAAAAAAATAGTGTTATCACGATATATTGATTTAAAAAATGGGAATCCTATTAAAGCGTTTCTCAAAGCACTATCCCTATACCCTTATGCTCATTGCTATCTTTTTATGAATAAAAATAAAGAATGTTTTTTAGCTGCAAGTCCAGAAATTCTTGCTTCTTTTGACGGCAATACTCTTTATACAACATCACTTGCAGGTTCTATGCAAGCATCATTATTTGAAAATATTCATCATGCTGTATGGTCAATAAAAAATCAAAAGGAACAACAAATTGTTACAGACTATATTATTAATATTTTAGAAAAATTTCATAAAGAAATTACAGTTTCCCTACCATATACTTTTAAGGCTGGTCCAGTTATTCATATTAAATCCGATATTAGTATAAAAAACATTTCCCTAAAAGAGGCATTAACCATTGCCCAACAACTTAATCCTACCCCTGCTGTTTGTGGTAACCCAACTCTTGACGCATACAATTTTTTGCTTAAAAATGAAGGATATAACAGAGAATATTATACAGGAGTTATTGGCTACAAAAATAATAACACATTTTCATTTTTTGTAAATTTGCGTTGTGCTAAATACCATAATAATATAACAAGAATTTATGCTGGTGGTGGACTTATTTCCTCTTCCTCTTTAATATCAGAATATGAAGAAACAATTATCAAAATGAAAACATTAAAAGAAATTATATAATATGTATACTAATAAAAAAAATGTCTTAGAACTCGTAGCATTAATGAAAGAACATGGAATAAAAGACGTTGTTTTATGTCCCGGTTCTCGAAATATTCCACTTGTACGAGCTTTATCCAATACGCCATATTTTCATTGTATATCTATCAGAGATGAGCGTTCTGCTGCTTTTGTAGCTCTTGGTATTTGTATACGTGAAAAAAGACCTTGTGCTGTTTGTGTAACTTCTGGATCTGCTCTTTTAAATACAGCTCCTGCTATTGCCGAAGCTTTTTATCAAAAATTACCACTTTTAATTATATCAGGGGATAGAGCTAGCTCTTGGATAAATCAAATGGACGGGCAAACTATTGAACAAAACAAAATATTTACTCCATTTATACAGTATGAAACAAGCTTACCAGAAGTTTTTGATAATAATAGCTTATGGCATTGTAATAGATTATGTAATGAAGCTTTATTAACCTTATTTGCCGAAGATAAAGGACCAGTTCATATCAATGTTCCTATTTCTGATCCTTTTTTTGCAGAAGATACAGAAAATTTACCTAATGTACGTGTTATTCAAAAAATTTCCTTAAACAATTTTTTAACAACACTCCATAACTATAAAAAAATTTTCATTATTCTTGGACAAGAACATGAAACATTAAAATTTAATACACAATCTATACAACTGCTCAAAAAACACGTTGTTATTATTCACGAACATTTAGCCAATGTATCTGGAAATCATTTTATACAAAATATAGATAGTTTACTTTTAGCTCTAAATGATCAAGAAAAAAACTTATTACAACCTGATTTAATTATTACTCTTGGTGGACATTTTGTTTCAAAACAACTAAAAATTTTATTAAGAAATAAAAATATTGCTCACGCTAATATTATTAATTCCAATACTATTTCTGACTTATTTTGTAGTTTAACATATCACATTAAATCTAATACAAAAGATTTTTTTCAAACATT
Source organism: Mailhella sp. (assembly GCA_029258655.1). GTDB lineage: Bacteria > Desulfobacterota > Desulfovibrionia > Desulfovibrionales > Desulfovibrionaceae > Taurinivorans. Next base: position 2,408 of record JARHYD010000013.1, on the reverse strand, counting down.
AATACAATTTTTGAAAAAAAACCAAAATACAACAAAAATAAATCCTCATTTTGTACAACATATTTACACATTAAGCCAAAAAATAAAAGAACCTATCCTAACTGATTATAATCAAATCAGTATCACTGGTTCATTACTAAAAAAAATTAAAAAACATGATAGACTTTACCTTGCTAATAGCTCTACTGTTCGGTATGCACAACTTTTTACATTACCTAATAGTCCCTATGTTCAATGCAATAGAGGAGTAAATGGAATAGAAGGTTCTTTATCTACCTTTATTGGTGCTAGTCTTAAAAGAAATATATCTACTACTACACCTAAACAAAACAAAAAAATTAATGATAACAGTCTTGATTTTCTTATCATAGGTGATTTAAGTTTTCTTTATGATATGAACGCACTATATAATACTAATTATACAAACAACTTACGTATACTACTTATTAATAATGCTGGTGGTGAAATTTTTTCAAATCTAAAAGGACTATCTATGACAGATAAAGATGAAACTTTCATAGTTGCCCCTCACCACTTCAATGTAAAGGGCATTGCCCATGACTGCAATTTAACATATCTTTATGCCAATAATGCTAAATCATTTAACAAAAATTTAAAACAATTTTTAAAACGAGACAGCAATACATCAATTTTGTTTGAAGTAATAACGACAAAAAAACACGATATAACATATTTTAAAAATTATATAAAAAATCTTTCTACTTTACTTAATTAAAATAATTTCTATTTATTAATAAAGTATAATTCTACACTTATATATGATTCTAATAAGGTAACTCAAAAAAATAAATTTTGAAAATTGCTTATTACAAAAAAATTTGTTATACTAACATTATAACCTATATATAAATTATTTTTTCACTTTTTACCATAAATAAGGATTTATTATGAAAACTAATAATCAAACAACTCCATTATCATATCATTATATCAAAAAAATCGTATTTATTTCTCTAAGTTTTGGTTTATTAACTATATCTTTACCTATACTAGCTCAAGGTGAAGAAACAAATTCCCCACAAGAAAACCAAAAGAATAATACTATTCATACATTAAATAATACCTCACTTGAAGAAACATATACACAAAAAATTGATGAAGAAAGCCAAAAAATTTATCATCAATATATTGCCAATCCAGAAAACCAAGATAGTATTATCACTTCTACATATCCCCAAGATTATATGATGGAAGAAAACATTACTGTAACAGAAGACGGAAACAATCTTATGGTTGTTCGTGGTTCTTCAAGAAATAGATATAATACATCTTTTAATTCTTCTTACAATTCTACATATCAACAAAATAACTCACCAATTACACAAAATTCCCCATGCGAAAATGAAATGCAATCTAATTCTACAAATGCTAATAGCGGACTTTATATGAATGTAACCAATCCAGATGGTTCTTCCATGAATTTTGGAGCATATTTTAATGCAAATACCAATTCTAATCAACCAAGAAGAAAAAGCTCTGCACAAATTTTTGTAGATAAAAAAGAATAACAATCATATTGTTATGATAGGATTTCTATGCAAGAATTAATTGATTTACATTTACATACAACAGCATCAGATGGTTCTTTTTCACCTTCTGAAGTTGTAACTCTTGCTCATAAAGCAAAATTAAAAGCCATTGCAATTACAGACCATGATACATTAAGTGGTCTTGATGAAGCAAAACAAAAAGCCAATGAACTCAATATAGAATTTATACGAGGTTGTGAATTAAGTACACGACATATAAATTCTGATGTACATATATTAGGTTTTTTTATTCCAGAAGAAAAAGAAAAAATTCAAGAATTACAAGAAAATCTTAATTTATTTATTGATAGAAGAAACAAAAGAAATAAAATTATTATTCAAAAATTACAAGAAAACGGTATTAGCATTACACTAGAAGAAGTTGAAAAAGAAGCAGGTGGAAAAGTAATTGCAAGACCACATATAGCCAATATTCTTTTACAAAAAAAAGTAGTAAAAGATATACGGGAAGCATTTGATAACTGGCTTGCAAAAGGACAAAAAGCGTATGTTCCTAGAGAAGCAATTACCCCGCATGAGGCAGTAAAACTTTTACATAACGCTGGTGCATTAGCTGTACTAGCCCACCCACGATTAATAACTTGTACTGATGAAGAATTACAAAAACTTATTGAAGAACTTATTCCATTGGGACTAAATGGACTTGAAATGTATCACTCTGCTCATTCTTTTGATGATGAAAGAAAATATCTTGAATTAGCTACAAAATATAATTTATGTGTTACTGGTGGATCTGATTTTCACGGAAGATGCAAACCTAATATTGCTATTGGCAAAGGAAAAGGAAGCCTTAGAGTACCTGCGTGTATTCTTGATGAAATGAAAAAAAGAATACCT
>JARHYD010000093.1 GCA_029258655.1 Mailhella sp. | reverse complement strand
GTAGATAGTGATTTATCAATTGTAAATCAAATGTTAAAGTTTTATAAATTAGGTTTTGGTTTTGCAACTGATGAAGCGTGTTATGATATTCGTGATGGTTTAAAAACACGAGATGAATGTATTGCTTTAGTGCAAGAATATGATGGAAAATGTGGAGAAAAATATATTACAGATTTTTGTCAGTATATTGATATTACTAAAGAAGAATTTTGGAATGTTGTAGATAAATTTGTTAATAAAAAGTTATTTGAAAAAGATAAAAATGGAAAATGGCAACCTAAATTTACTGTTGGAAAAGATTTTATAGAATAATTTTCTAATATTATTTTTATGAAATAGTAAATATAGTTTTTCGTTAAGTTGGGATAATATGGCTCGTTCCTCACGCGATGCAATAGCAGAAATAAAAGCAAAAATAAGCATGGTAGATTTGGCTCGTCGTTATCTTGAACTACGACCAATGGGAAATAGACTTGTAGCACCTTGTCCTTTTCACCAAGAAACCAAGCCGTCTTTTTCTATTAATGCAGACGAAGGGACATTTTATTGTTTTGGTTGTCAAGCAGCTGGAGATATTTTTGATTTTTATGGCAGAATGAATGGTATGGATTTTCGCGAGAGTTTAGAAGCTCTTGCAGAAGAAACAGGAGTTGAATTGCCACGATATCAAAAAGGAGATTCCCATTTTGATAAGCCAAAATCAAATAAATCAGAAATGATGAAAATGCATGAAATTGCAACACATCATTTTAAGAAAAAGTTACAACATACAAAAATTGTTCAAGACTATATTGCAGAACGAAAAATATCCGATGAAGTATTAGATAAGTATAGTATTGGTTTTAGCAGTGATGCATGGCAAGAATTGACAGAGATATTTAAGCGTTCTGGTTTTAATTTAGATGTTGCTGTTGAATGCGGTCTTTTAATGAAAAATAACGCAGGACGTTATTATGATAGATTTCGTAATAGGCTTATGTTCCCTATTCGTGACGTGAATGGTCGTACCATTGCATTTGGTGGACGGGTTATTCCAGCACTTGATGATGGTGAAAGTGCAAAATATTTGAATACCAATGGCACACCAATTTATAAAAAAAGTCAGCAATTATTTGGACTTGACCTTGCAAGACGCAGTGTCACTGCCCAAAAATCCATTATGATAACCGAAGGATATATGGACGTTTTAACGTTACATCAATTTGGTTATCTCAATGCTGTTGCTTGTCTTGGAACAAGTTTTCCTGAAGAACAGGTAAAGCGAATCACAGAATTATCAAAAAATGTAGAATTACTTTTTGATGGTGATGATCCGGGAAGAGAGGCAGCATTTAAAGCTTGTGGTAAATTGCTTGTAAAAGGCATACGGTGTAGGGTAATTCTTTTTCCTCAAGGAGATGATATTGATAGTCTTTTAAAGGATAAAGGAAAAGAAGTCTTTGAAGAATTAAGACAGCAAAGTATAGAAGGATTGAGCTTTTGCATACAAACCTTGAAAAAGCGATCCCCCAAAGATGCTATTGAATGGTCAAGAGAGTTTCTTGGGCAGATTGAAATGCCAGAACTTTTTCAACCTATGGCAACAAAATTAGCATTAGGGTTAGGAATAGATGAAGCAGAGCTTCGCTTGGGTGTTGTTGAGCAGAAAAAAGTACAAACTTCTCGAAATCAAATACAAAATAGTGAACGCCAAGTTAATCAAACGCAAGGGTATAAAAAAACTCGTGATGCAGAAATATTAACAGTGGTAACACGGTATCCTCATTGTTTGCAAAAATTACAAGAAATGGGGGCAGATCTTGTTTTAGTATCTCCAAAAGCTAAGGAATACTGGGATAAACTTGCCCAATATGGAGAAGAAGCCTTTCTTTTCTTAAGCGACTCGGAAAAAGCATTCTGGGTTAAATGTAGAAGTGCAGATGCTCCTCCTCGTGATAATGAGGAAGGCGAACTTGCTGCTATTTCGCATTTAATTCAATCTATACAAAAAAAATCGTATGTGCAATCTGTTGCTGCTGCTATTCGTGATGGTAGCGAAGATTCACAAAAAGCATATCTTCGTGCTTTATATAATGCACAAGGGAGGAATAATGTCTAATAGCCTCAAAGAGGTTCCTCAAATAAAAGAACTTATGATGAAAGGCAGAAGTATTGGCTATTTAATGTCCGAAGAAATAGCTAAAAGTTTGCCTTCAGATTTAGCAACTCCCGAAAATATTGAAGAACTTATTGCAATGTTTGAATCAATGGAAATTGCTATTGTAGACAGTGAAAAAGAAGGTCAAGCATTACGGAAAAATAGAAATGATCCTGATTCTGAACCTATTGATACTGTTTTTGATGATGCCCTTGATTCAACACTTGATGAGGATATTGATTTAAATGCTGATTTTACCATTGGTGAAGATGGTACGGATTTTGCGGCAAGAAATACTGATCCTGTTCGTATGTATTTACGAGAAATGGGAGCTGTGCCTCTTTTAGATAGAGATGGTGAAGTAGTTATTGCTAAAAAAATTGAAATTGGTGAAATGGACGTTTTATATGCTCTTGTAGAAGTGCCTGTTGCTGTGGAAGAGCTTATAAGCATTGGAAATGATCTTCAGCAAAATAGAATAAAATTAAAAGATGTTGTAAAAACAATAGAAGAAGATGACCCTTGCGAAGATGAAATGAATCAACGTCAAAGAGTTATTAATTTATTGTTAGATATAAAAGGTACATATAATAAAAAACAAAAAGTATATGCAAAGCTTGATCTTTGTTGTGATATAACAAAACGTGTTACTGATATTCAACTTGAAATTCTTGATTTTAAAGAAGAAATCGTTGATCGGTTACGTGAAATTAAATTAGAAAAAACATTACTTGATCGCATTATTGAAACAGTAGAAGATTATGTGCGTCAAATGCGAAATTATCGTCGTGAAATTGCTGCATATATTGCTGATACTGGTAAAACAAAAGAAGAAATTCAAGAATTTTTTCAACGCTTAGAACGCAAGGAAATTAGTATGCAAGATGCTGCTAAGGAACTTAATATGAGTGTTGAAAAAATGTTTTCCTATAAAGAACTTATTATGGGAAAAATTGAAAGTTTACAACGACTTCGTGATAAATGTTGCCATGATGTGGAAGATCTTGAAGAAGTTTTATGGCGTATACGACGTGGTACAACTGCGGCTATGCGGGCTAAACAAGAACTTATTCGTTCCAATTTACGCTTAGTTGTAAGTATTGCAAAAAAATACACTAATCGTGGTTTACAGTTTCTTGATTTAATTCAAGAAGGTAATATTGGTTTGATGAAAGCTGTGGATAAGTTTGAATATCAACGCGGGTATAAGTTTTCTACGTATGCTACTTGGTGGATTCGTCAAGCTATAACTCGTGCTATTGCAGACCAAGCACGTACTATCCGTATTCCTGTACATATGATTGAAACTATTAATAAGTTGCATAGAACAACGCGTTATCTTGTGCAGGAACTTGGGCGTGATCCTACTCCAGAAGAAATTGCTGATCGTATGGATTATCCTGTTGATAAAGTTAAAAAAGTTCTTAAAATTGCTAAAGAACCAATTTCTCTTGAAACTCCTATTGGTGATGAAGAAGATTCAAGCTTAGGTGATTTTATTGAAGATAAAAAAGCTGTTGCACCAGCTGATGAAGTAGTAAATACAAAACTTACAGAACAAATTGCTGCTGTTTTGGCTGATTTAACCCCAAGAGAAGAGCAAGTATTGCGTAAACGTTTTGGTATTGGTGAAAAATCTGATCATACACTTGAAGAAGTTGGAAAGTTATTTAACGTTACTCGTGAACGTATCCGTCAAATTGAAGCAAAAGCCTTACGTAAATTAAGGCATCCTGTTCGTAGTCAAATGCTTAGAACTTACCATGATAATTAATTAAAGGAGGCTTTGCCTCCTTTTTTTTCTAATTAGCACTTGACTTTTATAGAGGAAAATCTATTGTCTTTAAATTGCATTGATTGTTATTAGGATTTTCATATATTTTAAAAAGGATATTATTTAATACTGATATAAATATTGATAGTTTTGCATTTGGAGCCTTTATGCGTAAAAAAATTATTATGTTGTTTGTCGTACAAGCGTTATTAGGAGTGTTGGCAGCTATTGTCTATTATTTTTATAATAATGTAGTGATAATATATTCTGCAATTACCCTTTTAACTTGTTTTGCGTTATTTTCATATTATTATATGATTACGAATTTTGTACGTCCCATTGAAAAAGTTTGTCAAGATATTCATTCTGTGAGTGATCATAATCGCTGGGGAGAATGCCTTGACGGAAGTTGTGAATTAAAATTGATTGATAGTGCATTTCAATCTTTTTTACAGGATAAAAAAAGATGTATTGATTATAGAGAACAGATGGATAACAATTATGGTGTAATGGAAAATATTTTTAGTACAGTAGGGGAAACAAACACTCTTACCAATACATTAGATCACTATATCATAACTTCTGCAGATGGAGCTCATAATCAAGCTCTTACTATTGCTTCTGTTGTAAAAAGTTTAGAAGAAATGAATGTTGCTAATTTGGATATTAATAAAAGTACAACCTATGCTTCTGAATTAGCGTTACAGACAAAAACAAAAGCTGAAAGTGGCAATGATTCTGTAAAAGAACTTTTTAGTGCGATTGAAACTGTTCATAATAGTGCGGATTTCTTGCGTGAAGGTATGAGTAAATTGCTAAAACACGCTAAAAGTGTTAATGATATTATGAATGTAATTACAGAAATAGCTGATCAAACAAATCTCTTGGCATTAAATGCTGCTATTGAGGCTGCACGTGCAGGTGAGGCTGGACGTGGATTTTCTGTTGTGGCTGATGAAGTAAGAAAACTTGCAGAAAAAACGATGATGTCAACAACTGGTGTTGGTGATGCAATAGAAGCTATTCAACATAGTATTGAAGAAAGTACAGAACAAGTAGAAGCAACTGTAAGAAACGTAAATGTTGCTACGGAACTTGCAAAAAATTGTGAATATGCTTTACATGAAATTGTAGAAATGGCAGAAAATTCATCTGACCAAGTACGAAGTATTGCCGCTGCAACAGAAGAACAATCAGCATCATCAGAAGAAATTTCTAATACTGTAACTCATATTAGTAGTATCGCAATGGAAAATGAAGCTTCTCTTGAAGAAGCAAAACGTTCTATTTTCTTTATGCAAGCAGAGCAAAAATTACTTTCGGAATTGATTGATAAGGTAAAAGAAACGTTTAAAGAAAATAAATTATAAGAGAAAAAGCCACATAGTGGCTTTTTTTATATAAATTGAAAAATGTTTTTTTGAGCTAGAAAAACAAACTTGACCGATATTAGTTTAACTTTTATTATTAGTCAAAAATAATAGGAGAAAAATATGGCAAAAAGAATATTAATTTTAGCTGGTGATTATGTTGAAGACTATGAATTAATGGTTCCTTTTCAAATGCTTGTTATGCTTGGTATGCAAGTAGATGTTGTATGCCCTGAAAAGAAAAATGGTGATATGGTGCGTACAGCTATTCATGATTTTGAAGGAGATCAAACCTATACAGAAAAACGTGGTCATAATTTTATGTTAAATTATGATTTTGATAAAGTAAAAGTAAGTGATTATGATGGGTTGTATATTCCCGGTGGACGTGCCCCAGAATATATTCGTTTAAATGATCGTGTGCTTGAAATTGTACGTGAATTTGAAAAAGCGAAAAAACCAATTTCTTGCATTTGTCATGGACCACAATTACTTGTTACTGCTGATGTTGTGCGTGGTAAAAAATGCACTGCATATCCAGCTGTAATGCCAGATTTAATTGCAGCTGGTGCTACATGGCAAGCTCCAAATACAACATTTACTGATGCTATTGTTGATGGTAATCTTGTAACTGCTGCTGCATGGCCAGCACACCCTGCATTAATTGCTGAATTTATTAAATTGCTTGGTGTTGAAATTAAAATGTAATATTAATAGGGAACTCTTTTATAGAGTTCCCTTTTTTTAATTGTATGAATATATTATATTACGGAAAAAATAGATATTTTATTGATGAATTAATAGAATTGGGGAATAGGGTTTTTACCGTAGGGGAGCATACTCGATGTGACTATGTTTTACATGGGGCTATGTCTGCTAATAGTATTGTTGCTCATTGTTCTTCTCTTGGCTTTTATCCAGATGTTTTTTTCTATGCCGATGATAGTACTTTGCCTCATTTATATAAAATAGAAGAACTTGCTATGCCGACAATTTTCTTTAGCATGGATACGTATTGTCATTTTTGGCATAGTGATTTTTCACAAGCTTTCGATTATTGTCTTTATGCTCAAAAAGAAGTTTCTAATCAATTTTCTGAAAAATCAGAATTATTTCCTTTATTTTCAAAGCATAATATACAAATTGAATCAAAAGAAGAATGGTTGCAAAAAAGAGATATTCCTGTTGCTTTTGTTGGAACAATAGGGCATAGGAATAATTCTGATCGTGATACTTTTTTTAGACTTTTTAGAGCATTTCACCCTATTATTATTGTACATGGTGATTATGTTCCTGTTTATCAACGAGCTAAAATAGTTTTAAATCAAACAGCAGTTGGTGAGATTAATTTTAGAACTTTTGAAGCCATGGCTTTGGGAAGTTGTTGTCTTAGCGATCATGTACCAACAGATAAAAATGCTGTGAGTGAATTTTTTAAGTTTGGTGTTAATTCATTGCCTACATTTCCTAAAAATGATGTTTCTAAAGCTGTTGATTTTTGTATTCATTATCTATCAAAAGAACAAGAAGAGCTTTTATATGAAATTGCAAAAGCAGGGAATGAATATGTATTAAAAAATCATACAGCAATGGTCAGAGCTTTGCGTGTAAATGAATTGTTTTCCCAATTTTTAAAAGATGAAATTTGGAAAAAGCGTTTTGAAGAATTGGCAGAGCGTAAGATGAAAATTAAAAGAGCTTTTTATGAATTATCTGTTCATAATGATGTCTTGCCAATTTTACAAGAAATTTATCAAGATATTTGCCATAAGATATAAAACTTATAATGTATGATATGTTTTTGAATTAGGGTCTGTTTTCAAATTATTTATAATAATTAAGTTTTGTTTTTTAATAATGAAAATAAAATAGTTGCAATGCAATAGCATTAGAAAATACTTATAGTTACTATATAAAAATAAGGAACTTTTTTATTTTAAGAGAAAAAATCTTTTATTAATGCCCTAAGATAGGCAAATTTATTGAAACATATTTCAATAAATTTGCTTGATTGAGGGGGCTTGGGGGAAATCATTTCCCCCAAAGAAAAGAATAAAATAATATTAATTTGAAAATATATTTTAATTTAGAAAGTT
>JARHYD010000164.1 GCA_029258655.1 Mailhella sp. | reverse complement strand
TCACCTAAATTATTTTTCATATATTCAGCTAAGGCTTCTGCATTTGGTTCTGCATTTTTTAATGCCTCCATAAGAACATTAAAAGCATCACCAGCTAAAACAGCCCATACAGATTGAGGCAAGGTATTATCGTATTTTGCTTTGTATGCAGAAAGGAATTTTTTTCCTTGTTCTGTGGTTAAATCTTCTAAAACAGGAGGACTTAAGAAAAGAAAACCTTGTGCAGATTGACCTGCAATTTTAACAAGATCAAGGTTATTTACTGCATCACCGCCAATCATAGGTATATTCCATCCCATTTCTGATTTTTGACGAAGAAGTAAACCTGCTTCTGGATAATAACCAGTAAAGAAAATAAGGTCAGGATTTACTGCTTTCATTTTTGTAAGAATAGCAGAATAATCACGTTCTTTTGGTGTAAGGGCATCATAAAAAACGATATTAATACCCATTTTTTTTAATTCTTTTTCACTTTGTTCAGCTAATCCACGAGCATAGGAAGAGTTATCATGCAAAATAGCCACATTTTTATAGCCAAGTTTTTGGATATAATTAGAGGCAACAAGACCTTGTTCATCATCACGAGGGCTTGTTCTAAAGAAATAATCAAGACCTTTTTCTGTTAAACGTATACTTGTGGAGCCTGTTCCTATTTGTAAAACTTCTGCTTCATCATAAATATTTTGTGTTGCTTCTGTTACAGCAGAACCGTATGTTCCAATAACAGCAATTACTTGAGCAGATACAAGTTTTTGAGCAGCAAGGGCAGCACTTCTTGGATCACCTGCATCGTCTTCTACAATAAGTTCAATTTGTTTACCATTAATGCCACCATTTTTATTTACTTCTTCAGTAAGGAGATGAACAATACGCTCCATGTCCTTACCTTCACTTGTCCAACCACCTGTAAGAGGACACATTAAACCAATTTTAATATTTTCAGCAAATGCATTGCTAGTCAAAGCAAAACAGCAAAAAAATATAGCAACAAAAAACTTAAGTGCTTTCATAACACCTCCCAAAAATTTATAACACAAAAAGAGTAGCGTTTTTTTTATTTAATTGCAAAGACTTATTTAATAACAGAAATGCATACATATAAATTGTGAAAAAAAATTTTTGTTTGTAAAATTTCTTTTATTATCAAGGATAAGTTCTTTAAATACTACTATTTTTATAGACTATTCTTGACGCAAAAATTTATTTTCTATATAATACAAAGAACTTTGAAATTAAAGAAGTAGTAAACTTCTTTTCCCTTTATATAAAACATACGGAGGCTAGTATGCGTTTCTCCATTGGACTTGGTAAAGAAGGCGTTGAAGAACGTCTTGAACAAAATGGCGTAACACGTCGTGATTTTCTTAAATTCTGTTCTGCAGTTGCAGTTGCAATGGGGCTTGCTCCTTCTATGGCACCTTCTGTTGCAAAAGCTTTAACACAAGGTAAACGTCCTGTTGTTGTTTATCTTCATAATGCAGAATGTACAGGCTGTTCCGAAGCTCTTCTTCGTACATATCAACCTTTTCTTGATGCCTTATTATTTGATACTATTTCTCTTGAATATCATGAAACTATCATGCAAGCATCAGGTGAAATGGCTGAAAAAGCTTTAGAAGAAGCAATTAACCACCCAGATGGTTTTATCTGTCTTATTGAAGGAGCTATTCCAACAGCTCAAAATGGTGTATTTGGTACTATTGCAGGACATACTATGTATGATAACTGTAAAAAAATCCTTCCAAAAGCAAAAGCTGTTGTGGCGATTGGTACTTGTGCTGCTTTTGGTGGTATTCAAGCTGCAGCTCCAAACCCAACAGGTGCAAAAGGTATTAATGATTGTTATGAAGATTTAGGCATAAAAGCAATTAATATTGCTGGTTGTCCACCAAATCCTCTCAATATGATTGGTGCTTTAGTTGCTCTTTTACAAGGCAAAGAAGTTGAACTTGATGAAAGTAACCGTCCTGTTATGTTCTTTGGTGAAACTGTGCATGATCAATGCGAACGTTTACCTCACTTTGAAGCAGGTGAATTTGCACCTTCCTTTGATTCTGAAGAAGCTAAAAAAGGCTGGTGTCTTTATGAACTTGGCTGTAAAGGTCCAAGCACATATAATAACTGTCCAAAAGTTCTTTTCAATGAAGTTAGTTGGCCTGTAAAAAGTGGTCACCCTTGCATTGGTTGTAGTGAACCTGATTTCTGGGATTCTTTATCCCCATTCTATGAAGCTTAGCCTTGAGATAAAATAAACGCCGTTACGGTAAAAAAAAAGATTAAAAAGAGAGCTAAAATATATGAGTCAAGCAACTCCAAAAAGTAACTACTCCGGTCCTGTTGTAGTTGACCCACTTACCCGTATTGAAGGTCACCTTCGTATTGAAGTTGAAGTTGAAAAGGGTGAAGTAAAAAATGCTAGAAGCTGTGGAACATTATTTCGTGGCTTAGAAAATATTGTTATTGGTCGTGACCCTCGCGATGTTCAACATTTTACTCAAAGAACTTGTGGGGTCTGTACATATAGCCACGCTTTAGCAAGTACCCGTGCTTTAGAAGATGCTATGGGCATTGAAATTCCTGCAAACGCAACCCATATCCGTAACCTTATGCTCGCTATGCTCTTTGCACACGATCATATTGTTCATTTTTATCATTTACATTCTCTTGATTTTATTGATGCATCTGCTGTTGTAAATGCTGATGTAAAAAAAGCTTTTGAACTTGCTAAAAGCCATTATAAAAAACCTACTTCTGAAAAAGAACTTCAAGAAGTTAAAGATAAAGTAACCAAACTTGTTCAAAGTGGACAATTAGGACCATTTAGTAATGCGTATTTTTTAGGTGGTCACCCTGCTTACTATCTTACCCCAGAACAAAATTTAGTAACCGTAGCTCATTATCTTGAAGCATTGCGTATTCAAGTTAAAGTTGCTCGTGCAATGGCTATTTTTGGTGCTAAAAACCCACACCCACAAACTCTTATTGCTGGTGGGGTAACTTGCTACAATAGCCTTACAAAAGAAAATCTTGATCATTTTGAAAGTCTTTTAAAAGAAACAACAGATTTTATTGAAAATACTCTTTTACCTGATGTTCTTCTTGTTGGCAGTGTTTACAAAGATTGGACAAAATTTGGTGGTGGTGCTGTAAACTATCTTACCTTTGGTGAATTTCCTGCTCCAGGTAAAGAACGTGATGTTAATAGTCGCTGGATTAAACCTGGTTTTATTAAAAATCGTGATCTTAGCAAAGTTTATGATGTTGATTTTAATAAAATCGAAGAACACGTTCGTCATAGTTGGTATGAAGGGGATAAAGCAAGACATCCATACGAAGGGGAAACAAAACCTAAATTTACTAAAATTGGTGATACAGACCGTTATTCATGGCTCAAAGCTCCACGCTATGACGGCATGGTAATTGAAACTGGTCCTCTTGCTGAAATGGTAGTAGCTTATGCACAAGGTCAAAAAGAAGTAAAAGAAGTTATTGATTATGTATTAAAAGCTCTTAATCTCCAACCTTCTGATCTTTTCTCAACTCTTGGCAGAATTGCTGCTCGTGCATCTGAAGCTCTTGTTATTACTCGTCAAAGTAAAGTATGGCTTGATGAACTTAGAGCTAATGTAAAAAAAGGTGATACAGATCTTTGTATTACAGCAGAAGTTCCAGAAAAAGGTCGTGGTGTAGGTATTTTAAATGCTCCTCGTGGTGGTTTATCACACTGGATTGTAATTGAAGAAGGTGTTGTAAAGAACTTCCAACTTGTAGTGCCTTCTACTTGGAATTTAGGACCTCGTGATAAAAATGGAAATATGAGTGCCGTAGAAGAGGCTCTTATCGGAACACCTATTGCAGATCCAAAACGTCCAGTTGAAATTTTACGGACAGTACACTCCTTTGACCCATGTATGGCTTGTTCTGTTCACGTAATTGACTGCGAAAATAATGAAACACGTGATTTTAGAATTTTATAATTCTATAAAGAAAAAATACAAAAGCCGTCATTAAGACGGCTTTTTTTATTGAAACTTAAAGAAATCTCTTAAAACTAGGGGCTGTTTTAAATTTATTTATAATTAACACTCTGTTAGGTTAGTGACTTTATCAAAGTATTTTTTATTTTATCAGTCTAATATGTTAAAGTAATTATAAATAATTTGAAAACACACCCTATTTAAAAAAAATACTCTAATTTAAAATAGAAAATATATTTTGTTCACAAAGAGCCGTTTTGGGTAAAAAAATTTGAAAAGCTTGTAAGAAAAAACTATCAGTTGATTTACATTGTTCTTTTGGAGCATATTTTTTATCACCAACAAGAGGAAAACCATAATGTGCTAATTGCACGCGGATTTGATGTTTTCTTCCTGTATAAATTCCTATTTTTACAAAACTTTTATTTTCTTTTACCTTAAGAAGTTCAAGGGAAGATAAAGCAAAAAAAGCTTTTTCTTGGTTAGGCATAATTATTTGATTTGGTAACGTTGCAAAATTATTCTGTATTTCTTGGATATTTTTAAAAGGTAATGATTGAAAAACTTCTTCTTTTTGTTTTGCTTCATTATGGTAAAGATAGTCACAAAGAATAGAATGTGTTTTGATAAATTGACTGATATTACCATACACCCATGCACGATAAAATTTCTTTGGTTTTTGAAAAATGTTTATAGTATCACCTTTAAAAAACTCTGTTAAAAAACGTAAACCTTGATAAGATTTACCAATAAATAAAAGCCCTTGTGTTTGGCTATCTATTCTGTGGGCAGGAGCAGGAATAAAATCTGTATCTTGATAATATTCCTTTAATATATCCGCAACATTTGTTTTTTGTTTTGTTCCACCTTGACAAGCTAAGCCTTGAGGTTTGTTAATAACAAGAATATGTTCATTTTCATAAATAATGGGAAAAGGCAATTTCTTGCAATTTGTTGTTTCATTTTGTGTAATGTGAGTATGATGGCATTGTGCAAAGGGAGGTATTCGAATACTATCCCCCTCTTTTATAATTTCAAAAGCTTTACACCGTTTTTTATTTATACGTACTTGACCAGTACGTATCCAGCGATGAATTTCACTATTTTCTGCTTGAAAAGTACGTTTAATGAAATTAAAAAGTTTTTGTCCAGCTTGGGTATTACTAATAATAACTTCTAGTGCCATATTATGCCAAAAATTCTATTATAGGTTTACCCATTACAATACTAACAAGCTGTGCTGTATAAAGAGCATAAATAATAACCATTACAATCCCTTCAAAACGTGTAATAGTTCCCTCTTTTTGCCCTTTCATGCGTATACCAAAAAGAAAAAGAGAAATAGTTAAAAGGATATTTATTGGCATATCGCGTACAATAACACCATGTTCAACAGGTAATGGGGTAATAATACCTGCTAACCCTACAACAGCAAGAGCATTAAAAAAGTTTGATCCTAAAATATTTCCAATAACAAGAGAATGTTCATTTTTTCGAGTTGCAGCAATAGCAGAAGCAAGTTCTGGCAAACTTGTACCCACAGCTACAATGGTTAACCCAATAATAATATCGCTAATACCAATAAACGTCGCAATACCTACGGCTGCCCATACTAAAAGGCGAGAACTAAGAATAAGCATAACTAACCCAATAATAAGCCAAAATAATGCTTTTTTCATAGGTAAAATATTTTCTTCTTGTTCTGGTGGATTTTTGAGAAATTCAGGTGTGGTTGTTTTGCGTTTTTCCTCACGCATACTTGCTTTAATACTAAAAAACATAATACCAGTAAAAAGAAGAAGTAAAATAATAGCGTCTAATCGGCTTATTGATCCGTCCCAAATAAGATAATATGAAATTAATGTGACTGTTAATAAAATTGGAATTTCACGAACCATAACATTTCTTTCTATTCCAATAGGGCGGATTATAACTGTAAGACCAAGAATAAGAGCAATATTAGCAATATTTGAACCATAGGCATTACCAATAGCTATGCCAGCATTACCATTATATGCTGCTAAAGCCGAAACCATCATTTCTGGAGCAGAAGTACCAAAACCAACAATAATCATGCCAACAAGAAGCTTTGACATTCCCATACGTGTTGCTACACTTGAAGAACCTTCTACAAATTTATCAGCACTCCAAATTAATACATATAATCCAACAACTAAGCCAATAGCAAAATATACTAAATCCATTTTTTTCTCACACTTTTTCTATTATGTTTTTTTATTACGTTAAAAAATATTCTTATACCTTGTAATGAAAACGATTATATTACATTTTAAATAAAAAAGTTAAAAATTATTATAATAAATTGTTAATAAGAATTTAGCAAAGCCAAGTATGAGGAGCAAGTAAAATCTTTGTAAAGTTTTATACTTTAAATAGCCTTTATTTCATACGCTTTCAACAAATCGTATCATTTCTCACTTCTAAAAAGTGAAACTTTTTAGACAGTGACTTTATGAAAATATTTTTTTACAATCTTAATTTGTTAAAGGAATGTATGTTTTTAAATTAATCTTATTTTATTTTTTCTTTGGGGGAAATGATTTCCCCCAAGCCCCCTCAATCAGGCAAATGTATTGAAACAAGTTTCAATACATTTGCCTATGTTAGAGGATTAGTAAATTTTTTCTCAAAAATAAAAAATTCTTTGCTTTTATATAGGGTGTGTTTCTAAATTAATTTTTATTTTTCTTGTTTATATAACATTTTCTTATTTATTCTATTATTACATAATATCAAGTTTTATAAGGGGTTTCACTCCTTTGACCCGAGCAGGGGATTACCCGCTGCCCCCCAAGTAATGCTCATCAGTTTCACGCTCTTTTAGCAAGTCGCTTTGTTCCTCGCTTCCAGAGAGTGAAACGTATTAAGCCAGTGACTTTATGAAAATATTTTTTGTTTTATAAGTTTAATGTGTCAAAATAATTATAAATAATTTAAAAACACATTCTATTTAGTTATTGTTACTTTATCTTCTTTTAAAAGGTTTTGACTAAATAGATCATAGGCAGTTTGATAATAGGCTATTGTTTTTTCAATATCCTTTTGTTTTTGTTCTTCTGTGGCATTTTTATCTAATTGTATGCTTTCTACACCGCTATTTGGTGATAAAATAGTAAGATAAGAAGGTGTTTCAAGCCCCAATAATTGATAGGTTGAAATAAAAGCACGTTCTTCTTCTTTTTTCATAGTTAATATATTTTTTCCAAAAAAAGGAGAAGTGTAGTCTACTCCCATAAGAGCCAATAACGTAGGAGCAAGATCTATTTGATTGCATAGCAAATCAATCTGTTGTGGTTTTACAAGTTTTGGGGCATAAATCATACTCATAATTCCATACGCCTCATGGGGAACACTATTTTTTCCTGCAACAGAAGAAGGGTGATCAGCTATAAAAACAAATATAGTATTATCAAACCATTTTTTTGTTTTTGCTTCTTTTAAAAATTCCCCTATGGCATAATCTGTATACCGTACAGCAGCCTCACGACTTCCTTGTGGTAAATTAATGGTATTTTCTGGAAAAGTAAAAGGTCTATGATTTGATGTTGTTAAAATTACTTGCATGAAAGGAGTATTATTAGCAAAACTTTTATCTGCTAAACGAATACTTTCTTTATATGCATCGCCATCGCATTGTCCCCATGCATTGGAAAATGTTTTATTATTGCTATCAAATTCAAGCTTATCGTGAATATTAAAGCCTATTCCTGAAAAGAAAGCATTCATATTATCAAAAAAACCAATTCCTCCATAAATAAAGCTTAGATCATAGCCTTGTTTTTTTAATGGGGTAGAAAGGTTATAAAGATTATCATTATCATCACGACGTACAATAGAATTACCAGGAGTAGGCGGAATAGAAAGCATTATAGCTTCAATGCCTCGTACTGTACGAGTTCCTGTGGATTTCATATTTGGAAAATAAAGGCTTTCTTTTGCAAGAGCATTGAGGGTTATCATTTGCTCTTGGTATTTATAACTACCAAGACTTTCAATAATAACTAGAACAACATTAGGTTTTTGCAAACTAGATTGAACAGTATTTTTTTCTTGTGTATCTATATTTATTGAAGAATTAATAACTTGTCTATAATTGGTATGAGCAAGAGGGGCTTGAACGTTAAGGTCAGTATTTAAAAGAGCAAAAGCTTTTTCTGTATCCATTGTTTTGTAAAATTTGCGATAATCTAATTCATTATGAATAAACGCAGAAAAAAGTTGATATACGCCATTATCTGCAAATTCTATCCAGTATCTATTACTACTTAAGGAAAGAGGAGAAAAAACAAAATAGCTTGCTGTTACCACTAAACAATAACAACAAATATGTGCAAAACGTTTCCAAAAAGATGTTTTATTTTGTATTTCAATAACAGAAAGTTTTTTTTGTAATTTTTTCCAAACAAAATAACTGACCAATACAGAAAGTACAAAAACAGAAGAAAGAAG
Source organism: Mailhella sp. (assembly GCA_029258655.1). Taxonomy (GTDB): domain Bacteria; phylum Desulfobacterota; class Desulfovibrionia; order Desulfovibrionales; family Desulfovibrionaceae; genus Taurinivorans. The sequence continues at coordinate 462 of JARHYD010000164.1, read as the reverse complement.
TCCTGCAAGTGGATATGATTCTATAATATTTTGTATTACTTCTGTTGTATAAACAAGATAATCTACTGCAATAAAGTTAAACCGTGAACTAAATTCTTCCCAGAAAAAATATTCCGAAAAACTGGTAAAAATAAAAATAAGGGAAAAAATAAATACAAGAATAAAGCTATATATTTTCCCTAACGTGGAAGAAAAAAAGCTATCTTTTGGTAAAAAAATACAGAAAAAAGGTAAAATTAAAATAAAAAATAAAGCAAAAATATCATTAATTGCCCCAATTCCTAAGCCAAGAAAAAAATTTCCAGAAAAAGGTAAATTTTCTGGAAAAAAGAAAGGTAAACTTAGCCGAAAAAGAAAATTAAAAAAAAGAAATAATAATGAAAGATAAAAAAGAAAAGTAAAACGAAAACGTGCAAAAGAAGGGTGATTCATAAAAAATCCTTTAATATACGTTCTAAAATA
>JARHYD010000092.1 GCA_029258655.1 Mailhella sp. | reverse complement strand
TGCACCATATTTTTTTGTTAAAAACATCGTTATTAAAATAACAACAGGAACAGCAATCAATTTAAATAGAACTAAATAATCCATACGAACTTCTTATGCAAAAAAATTATTCTTCCTATACCCTCTTTTTGTTCATTTGTTAATAATAATTTTTATAAAATTTTTTCTCATAATATTTAGAATATGTTTCTAAATTATTTAAAATTGTTTAATTAAGAAAGCGTTAAAGAAATCATTTTGTTTTAACCGTTATGCCACAGGAAATGACGGATAAAAATAATATAATCTCTAACAGAAAAATAATTACTTTAGCAACACACTTTATTTCCATAAAAAAAATCCTTTTGCATACAAAAGGATTTTTAGATTAAAAATTTTTGAAAGGGGGTTTTAGGGGGAGGACTTTTTAGTTCTCCCCCTAAAAAACAACTCTTTGTATCAATACAAAAAAAGCACCATATCTCGGTGCTTTTTTTATTTTTTTCAAAACAAAATTATTGTCTATAAACAGTTAAACTTGAACCTATGGAAAGAACATCTTTTTCTGAAATATTGTTAAGTGCAAAGAGTTCCTCTGTACTCATACCAAATTTTTGTGAAATACTCCAAAAAGTATCCCCATTTTTTACTTGATAAACTTTAACACTTTTTGTTTGTGCTACGGAGCTATTGGAGCTAGGAATACGAAGTTTTTGTCCAACAGTTAAGCTATTTTCTTTCATATTATTAAAAGCCATAATAGCTTGTACACTTACATTGTAATTTCTGCCTATACTATAAAGAGTATCACCTTTTTTCACTATGTGGATAATATCTTTTTTTTGTGCAACAGCACGAGAAGCATTTTGTTTTGCACCTTGAGGCAAGTTTATTTTTTGTCCTATATTAAGAGAATTTCCTACTTCTTTATTTACTGCACGTAATGCATGAACATTGATATTATACATTCTTGAAATAGAAAATAAGGTATCCCCTTTTTTTACTATATGCGTTCCACTAATGGCAGGAGTATTTGAACGTGTTGCCACAACTTTTGCTTGTCCACGAACTCTAATTTTTTGCCCAATTTTTAATGTTGTTGGATCAAGATTACCATTTAAAGCTTGTAATTCGTCCACAGATAAACCATAGCGATTTGCAATGGAATAAAGAGTTTCCCCTTGTTGTAGAGTATGTTCTTTAGTTCCTTGTACTTTTATTTCTTTTGCTTCATTAGCTAAATTTTGTATATTGCTTTGTTTTTTTGCAACTTGTACTGTTTTTACAGGGGCTTTTGCAGTAATAGTATGTTGATTTTTTGCACCTGGAATATTGATTTTTTGTCCAAGAGCTATTTTACGAATATCTCTTACATTTGGATTAGCACGTTTTAATTCATTTACCCCCATGCCAAAACGTTCCGCAATTTCTCCAAAGGTATCGCCACGTTGAACAGTATAAACACGATTATTTTCTGGACGAATACCATTACTCATATTTCTAGCAAGGTAGGTATTTGTTGCAGGAACTTTTAACATAGTTCCAATTCTTAAAGGTTCACTAATGGTATTTACTTGTCTTAACACGTGAATTGGCACACCTGTTTTTTTACTAATACCAGAAAGAGTATCGCCTCGAGCAATTTTATATGTAGACCAACCAGCAACCACACTCATTTTACTTACTTGATGAGCTTTGGCTTCTTTAGTTACTGGCACATAAAAATACATTTCCCCTGTAAGTGGAGTAACATCACGCAAGTATGCAGGATTATAATTTAAAAATTCATACCAACCCATACCAAGTTCTTTTGCTATACTACGAAGATCAGAACCAGGCTGTGCTTTAATTGCAACTGCTTTTTCTGCAATAACTTCATGGCCTTTACCAAGTTCATTTTCTTTTGCTTGAAAACCAAGTAATTCAAAGTTACGCATAATTTTTGCCATAGCCAAAAAGCGTGGTACATATTGTTGTGTTTCTTCTTTGATTTTGATTTTATCATTTTGAATATTTTCATTTGCTTCCATTAAATCAAAGAAATTATCTGTATCGGTTTCAGCCAAAGCACGACGAATTTTACCAGGACCAGCATTATATGCAGCTAACGCAAGTAACCAATCACCAAATTCATCATACATTTCTTGTAAATATTTTGCAGCTGCTACAGTAGCTTTATAAGGATCACGGCGTTCATCAACCCACCAGTTTTGGGCAAGCCCACAATAACGACCTGTTGCAGGCATGAATTGCCACATACCAACAGCACCAGCTTTTGAAATAGCCCAAGGATTATATCCACTTTCCACAAAAGCAAGATATGCTAATTCCTCTGGCATATTTCTTTCACGAAAAACCTTTTTGGTGTAAGCAAGATAAGGCAAAGATCTATACATAAAACGTTCGATAGTTACACGACCACGAGGATTTTTAACATAATGTTTATAATCAGCTTCAACTAATTTTAATTCTTCTTGTGAAATATTTTTATCAATTTCCCCCACAGAAAGAAGAGCTTGCATTTCAGGAGCTAAAAGAGGACCACTTTCTTCATCAACAGTTTCAATATAGCCTTCATAAAGGGATTCACTAACAGATACAAGTTCTTCACCTTGATATTCTTTAGTACCACAAGCACTTAATGATACACAAAGTGCTGATAGTAATATGCATTGTTTGAAATGTCTTTTTGAAAAAAATTGCACAATACGCTCCTTACTTTTTCCCCTATAAAAGGGCTTGTTTTATTATCTTTTTTCAGTATGCTTATAAAAAATTTATTCCTCAAAGGAAAATATACTATATGAAGGAAAAAAATTATACAACGTATAGCAAACATAGACAAGAAATATCACCACAAAAAATTAAAAAAAATTCTTCGCACATATTACCCGGTTTTAAACCAGTTATGGAACTTTTAGAAAATAATCCAGGAAAAATTGATCACCTCTATTTACGTAAGGGAAAAAATACAAAAGAAAATTTTCAAATTATCAATCTTTGCAAAGAAAATTCCATTCGTCACACCCTTGTAAGTGATGAAGCATTAAATCGTCTTTGCGATAATAGCCAACATCAAGGTATTGCTGTTCGCCTTAGGGAAGTAAGTTATGTTCCTTTTGAAGAACTCTTAGAAAATGCTTTTAATTCACCCTTGCCATTAATCATTGCCCTTGATCAAGTGCTTGATCCTGGTAATGTGGGAACACTGGTACGCACCATGTATGCACTTGGGGCAGCAGGACTTGTAGTACCTAAGCACAATAGTGCTTTTTTAGGAGCAGGAGCACAACGCTCTGCAGCAGGAAGTTTGGATAAACTCCCCATCTCTGAAGTTGTTAATTTAGCACGTTCCGTAGAACTTGCAAGTAAATCTGGATATACAACATATTATGCTGATTTAAATGGATTAAATATTTTTGATAACAATACAGAACAAAAATTACAATTCCCTGCCCTACTTGTACTTGGTAGCGAAGAAAAAGGAGTTCGACAAGGTGTGCAAAACCATTGTTCTGCTGGACTTTCCATTCCTTTTTTAAGAGAATTTGATTCATTAAATGTTGCCCAAGCAGGAGCAATTTTAATTGCACGTTTTCTACAAACTCAATTAAACAAAACCATTATATAAAATTTTTTCTAAATTTTATACTTTCAAGGAAAATTTTATTCTATATACTACAAATAGTATTATTTATCAACAAGTTACATAATTACAATACAAAAAATACAAAATATACTTTCTAAACCAACACCTAAAAAATAAAATTTTCCCTTGACCAATGGTTCATTTGGGCTTACTTTTAATTGTTTAGTATGTAATTTTATTTAACGTTTTAACTTTTTGTTATATTGGATTTATTATGTCACAAATTGATAGTGCAGAACTTGAAGAAATTTTCCTTGAATACGAGGTTCTAACAGCACAAATTGATAAACTTTTTGCTGATGTACAAGGAAAATATCCAAAAGAAGTCGCTTGTACAAAAACTTGCAGTGATTGCTGCCATGCTCTTTTTGATCTATCCCTTGTGGAAGCTATGGCAATTAATAGAGCTTTTAATGATAAATATAGCTTTGGCGGAGAACGCTCTACTATCTTAGAAAGAGCTAGCGATGCAGACAGAACTCTTACTCGCTTAAAATACCATTATTTTAAGGATACCCAAAAAGGCATAACTGACGAAGAAATCATGCAAAAAGTGGCAACAGAAAAAGTACGATGTCCTTTGCTTGGTGATGATAACCTTTGTGTTTTATATGAAAATCGTCCTATAACTTGCCGTATTTATGGTGTACCAACAGCTATCAATGGCAAAGGTCATGTTTGCGGAAAATGCCACTTTGATAAAGGCGGGCAATACCCAACACTACAATTAGATAAAATTCAAGATCGCTTAGCTGTTATGAGCCATAAAATAGCTAAAGTTTTAGGATCAAGATATAAAGAACTTCATCATGTTTATGTACCTGTTTCTATGGCATTAATTAACAAATATGATGATGCATACTTAGGTTTAAAAACAAACGAAAAACCTAAGAAAAAAATAAAATCACCTTTGGAATAGTAGGTAAAATATGAGTTTAAATATCCCAGCTTCCGTTTATCGTGATAGCACACCTCCAGATCTCACCGAAGAACAAGAAGCTCTTAAAAAAGATTTATACGAAAAAATCCCCCCACGCCGTAGGAAATTTATAGATAAAATAGGTTATGAGAATTGGGATCCCTTTCCAAAACCCAATGACCCTATGGAAGTGAGAAAAGATATTTCTAAAAGAACAACACAAGAGCTTATTCGTGAGTTTTTCCAATCTCGTCCAAAAGAAGAAACACAAAGTAATGCCTATCGTCAAGCTGCTTTAGAACTTGCTCTTGGCATTATCAATAAAGATGAAAAATTTTTAGGATATTTTGATTTTGCTATTTGGTACTATAATCTTCTTGAAAAAGAAGGTTATATGAATGAAGATAAAAAATAATAGTATATATCTTAAAATTAAAGTAAATTATACAAAACAATATAATACACTAAAAGAATTAAAAATATAAAGGATAGATTATGAAAGAACGTTACGAATCTTTAGATGAATATATCAAAGACTTACAACAAGAAATTTCTGAAAGCGATAACTGTGCTAACCACTACTACCAATTAGGTATGGCAATGCTTGCTAAACACGATTATATGGAAGCAGAAGACGCTTTTTTAAATGCTGTTCGTTTATCTCCTCGTCTTGCTGAAGGCTTTGTACAACTTGGTGGCTTATGTTTGCAACGTGGTGATTATGAAGGTTGCCTCCGTTACAACACAGAAGCTTCTAATATTCGTGCAAAATATGCCGTGCCTCAAGCAAATATAGGATTTTGTCATTTACAAATGGGAGATATTAAAAAAGCAAAATCTGCTCTGCTCAAAGCCCTAAAATGGGATCCAGAATTTTTACAAGCTAGAACTACCCTTGCTTCTGCCTATTTTATGGAAGGAAATTATGATGCTTGTATCGAAGAAAGTAACCATGTTATTCGTACTCAACCAGCCTTTGGCCCTGCTTGGAATAATTTAGCCCTTGCCTTTTTTGAAAAAGGTGAATTTAAAAAAGCTTATGATGCCATAGAACAAGCCCAAAACTGTGGATATGAAGTTCACCCTGATTTTGTACAACAAGTTAAAGAAAAAATATAAATTGATTTTTCTTTTTATTTTCTTGATACATAGCTTTTTATTTTTTGTGGGGGAAATAATTTCCCCCACACCCCCCTCAAATAAAGCCCAAACTTTGCCTCATGCAAAGTTTGGGCTTAGTTATTAAAATATATTTTTTCTTATAGGGTGTGTTTCTAAATTCTTTAGAATTATTAAACTTTGTTATCTATTAATAAAAATAAACAATTTATAATATAGTAACCTTAAAAAATAGTTATATTCAATATACAAAAACAAATAGCTTTTTTATTCTTGAAAGAAAGACGTTCTACTCATGCCCTAATATAGGCAAATTTATTGAAACTTATTTCAATAAATTTGCCTGATTGAGGGGGCTTGGGGGAAATCATTTCCCCCAAAAAAATATCTTATCTTAAAAATACACTCTACTTAACACATAACATAACAAATCATCATGCAAATTTCTTTTATTGACAAAAAGACCATTTCAAAGCAATATTACGCAACTTTTTATAAGAGAGGATTATTATGAAATTATATGTAAGCTTATTTTTCGCATTAGTAATGTTTGTTGCATCATTCCAAAATCTTCATGCAGCCGTATTGAGTCCTAGCCAAATTGAAACGGTTAAACAAAACGCAGCAAACAATGATCCAGACTCACAAGCAGTATTAGGATTATTATACCTTGAAGGAGACGGCGTAGAAAAAGATCTTGAAAAAGCTAAAGAATGGTTAGAAAAAGCAAGTGAAAACAACCAAACAGAAGCTATGCATAATTTAGGTATTATGTATTTACAAGGTATTGGGGTAAAAACAGATTACCAAAAGGCTTTTGATTTATTCACAAAATCAGCAAATTTAAATAATCATGATTCTCAATGCAATTTAGGTATTATGTACATCAAAGGACTTGGCATACAACAAGATTCTGTAAAAGCTAGAGAATGGTTTGAAAAAGCAAGCGAAGGCAATAATGGTCAAGCTCAATACAATTTAGCTGTTATTTACTATCAAGGTATTGGCACAAACAAAGATCTAAAAAAAGCAAAAGAATACTTCGCTAAAGCGTGTAAAAATGGATTTGAAAAAGCTTGCCAAGTTTCTCAACAATTAGGCAAATAATTTTTTATAAATCAATATGCCGTGTTATATTTTAACACGGCTTTTTTTTTATTATTTCTTTAATACTGAATTGTAACCCCAAGTGCGACACTTCATATAGAGAAACTTCAATGAAAGTTTTTCAATTTAAACATTTTATAGGTTTATTGATAAGCTCTAATTTTTTTCTTAGTTCTTTTTGTGTAATTTTAAATAAATTTATTTGTTTTAGATAAAACTCCCTCAATAATCCATTTGCATTTTGATTACTTCTTCCCCATTATTTTTTGTTAAATAAGCCTCTGCAAATATAGCTCCTTAGCAATAGTTAAATTATGTAACCCTATTAAATTAGCAAGTTTTCTACAATTAAAAAATTTAAAATGAGAATTGAAGAATTTCTTATATTATGGTACAAACTATTTTAGAGATGGAAAAAAGATTAATTAATTTAGGGGAATTTTTATGGTAAGTCAAGAATTGATGGAAATTTTACAATCCAAAACAGAAGTAATTGATTTAGAAAATCAAGATTTATTACACAATATTCCAGAATTTGGAGAGGAAATTGGAAAAGTTATTAATTCTGGAAAGATTCTGTTATTTTCACAAAATTTGAGTGAACATTTAGAATCAATGGATCTTTATAAAGCAAGTTTGCTGACTAATTTTATTGGTTTTGTTTGTGAGCAAACAGGGGATACAAAAGCAGGACAGCATATTATTAAATTTTTTGTTCATGTTTGTAATTTAGTTTATGATTTATTTCAATATGTAGAAAAAACAAAAAATGAAAATATCCTTGAGGACAAAAAAGCTTTGTATGCTTTAAATGCAGAATGGGCAAAAGCATATTATGGTTTTAATACTGTTTGTGTGGCAACAATGGCTTTTCTTGTAAGAGATGTCAATTTGCGTATCATTTTATCACAAATGGATATTTTTGAAAAAGTGCAATATCTTGCTGATGATGCACCAGAAACACCTTATTTACGTTCTATTTATTATGTAGCAGCAATGCCTTTTACTTGTGGTGAATTAAAACTTCTTGTTATGAATCCAGAACAGGAAAAAGGTTTTTTGGCTACGGCTAAAGATTT
>JARHYD010000090.1 GCA_029258655.1 Mailhella sp. | reverse complement strand
GATAAAATAAAACCCCGTTTTGTATCCAAAACAAGGGTAAGATAAAAGTTTTTGAAAAGAGATAGAAAGGGATTTTAAAATTACGGTGTATTTCTAAATTAATTTTATTCTATTTTTTCTTTGAGGGTTACACTGTCTTTATTCGTAACTTCCTTTGTTGTAACGGCTAAAACAAAATGATTTCTCCCCTCAATCAAGCAAATTTATTGAAATATGTTTCAATAAATTTACCTATTTTAGGGTATAAGTAGAAAATCTTTTTTCTCAAAAATAAAAAAATTATTTATAATACCACTACACTGTAAGTCTTTTATTTTCATTATTAAAATACGAAGTTTTAATTATACATAATTTAGAAACAGACCCTAAATAAGGAAAAATTAACTCTCAATGTTCATCTTTTAATTTATATCTACTCATAATGAAATTTTTAACATAAGTTCTACAAAATTAAAAATATTATTTAAAAACACATATTATATAATATTTGCAATTCCAACGGGTATGAGATAAACTTTGACTGTCTTTCATAAGACACTGTCCTCCTTTGGTTATAATTGACGAACACATCAAATGTATACCAAAGAAGGACAGTCTTGTATCTAAAGATTTTTCAGTCCACCCGCTTAGCGGGTGGTTTTATTGTGCTAAAGCGACAATAAAAAAGCTATCTTATTTTAAAGATAGCTTTTTTATTGGCTAAATATTCAAAAAAATTTTTTATATAGGATAATTTTTAACTATTATTACTAATATAATTATCTGCTTCAACTAAATTCGGAATATGGATAGTTTCAAAATTACTATCACTACCTTCGTTTACAGTAATAATTTGTCGCATCATACGCGTCAAAATACCTTGTGGCCCAAATTCAAACCACTTACGAACACCATTTTCATATTGGTTACAAATAGTTTCAATCCAATATACAGATGATGTCATTTGTTTCTTTACCATAGAACGAATTTTTTCAGCTTCTGTTAAAGGTTCACCATTAACATTGCAATAAACAGGAAATATTGCATCATGAAAATCTAATTCATTAAGAAATTTTGTAAATTCTGTTGATGCTTCAGCCATTAAAGGAGTATGAAAAGCTCCACTTACAGCTAATCGAATACATTTCCCTCCAATATCTTGTGCTTTTTCAACAACTTCTTCCAAAGCTTCTTTATGTCCACTAATAGCAAACTGCCCCGGAGTATTTCTATTTGCTAAACGCACAAGTTTTCCTGAACGTTCTGAAACTTCCTTACATAGTCCTTCTACTTGTTCTGCATTTAATCGCAAAATAGCATACATTGAACCAATTTTTTGTGGATCAGCTTCTGCCATAAGTTTACCACGCAAAGCAACAGCTTTAAGGGTATCATCAATACTTAAAACATTTGCAGCTGCTAATGCACTAAATTCACCAAGACTATGCCCTGCTGTACAAGTAGCTTTAATATAGGGTTTTGTATAATGCCATAATGCTAAATTTACAACAGTAATTGCTGGTTGTAAGTTTTTTGTATCAGCCATTAATTCATTATCATTACTTTCCCAAAAAATCTCACGAAGAGGAATACCGCTATATTTTTCTGCTTTTAGCCAAAAATTCATAATATCTTCTGATTTTTCGGCTAATTTTTTTCCCATTCCGAATTTTTGAGAACCTTGCCCAGGAAAAAGAATTGCAATATCCATAAAACCTCACTTATGAATAATCAACAGCACTAAATTTCATCAATCTATTCCAATTATGATGAGATTCAATATAACGAAGAGTACCTGTTTTTGCACGAATTACCATAGAGTGGGTAATTGCCCCCCCTCCGATAAATTGTACACCATTTAAGAATGTACCACCAGAAATACCTGTTGCAGCAAAAAAAGCATCTTCTGATTTAATAAGATTTTCAACAGAAAGAATTTCATCTAAATTAATACCAGCATCAAGAATTGCTTGTTTTTCAGCTTCTGATTGAGGATCAAGACGACCAAATAATTGACCACCAACACCTTTTAATGCACAAGCAGCAATAACACCTTCAGGTGTACCACCTGTACCCATCATTGCATCTACACCTGTTTTTGGATCAGCAACCATTAATGCCCCTGCAACATCACCATCAGTATGCAGTTGAATTCTTGCTCCAGCTTCACGAATATCTGCAATAAGTTGTTTATGGCGTGGTTTATCAAGCACAAAAACAACTAAATCATGAATATCCTTACCACGAGCTTTTGCAATATTCATAAGATTATCTGCAACTGGAGCATCTAAATCAACAACATTTCTTGCTTCAGGTCCAACAGCTATTTTTTGCATATAATAACTTGGTCCGGGATTATACATAGTACCAGCAGGACAAGCACCAATAACAGCAATAGAATTTGGTCTACCAGTTGCTAAAAGATTAGTACCTTCAACAGGATCAACGGCAATATCAAGTTGAGAACCAGTTCCACGACCTACTTTTTCGCCATTATAAAGCATTGGTGCATTATCTTTTTCCCCTTCACCAATAATAACAGTAGCATCTACATCTAACGAATTAAAGGAAAGACGCATAGCATCAACAGCTGCACCATCTCCCCCCTCTTTATTTCCTAATCCAAGCCAACGAGCAGCAGATAATGCTGCTGATTCGGTTACACGAACAAGATCAAAAGCTAAATTTTTCTCAGGAGCTTGCATAAATTTTCCTTCCCTAAAAATCATTTTTATTTGTTCATTGTATAACGTATTTCTTTACATACAGCAAGAAATAAACATAATTTTATCAAAATTATTATAACATCATAAAATAATAACATTTTTAATTAAACAAAATAATGTTGTTTTTATCTTCTTGTAAAAATCCTTTTCCAAAAATCCTCATTATAATTTTATAAAAAAAAGTCACTATCTGTTGGCGTTAAATCCCAATATACTTTTCCATTTGTTTTCTTTTGTTTACGAAGAAGAACATATAACGCACCAGAACCACCATCTTCTTGTTTTGCTGTACAAAAAGCAATAACTACACGTCGAAAAGGTTCTTTTGTAAACCATTCTTGTACCTTATTTCTTAAAACAGGCATACCATTTATAGAGTTTTTTCCTTTTCCTGTAACAACAAGTACAGTTCTTAATCCTCGTTGGTATGAATTTCTAAAAAATGCTACAAGATTATGATATGCTTGTTCTGCATTTAACCCATGCAAATCAATATGGGCTTCTGGACTATATTGACGATTTTGTAACTTTCCAACAGTTAATAAATCTATTCCTAATATATGCCCTTCCACATAATCTTCTGTGGCATTTAAAGCAAATTCCAATTTACCGTCCATAAAATCTTGTAAAGGATTATTTACTGGTGGAGGAGTTAAATTTAAATCTTTTGGACTAGGATTAACAGCTCTTCCCTTACCATCTAAACTTTTTACATCAGAAACAGCTTTAAAAAATGCTTCTTCATCATCTTTATTTTCTTCTTGTTTTGTTTCAACAGTAATTTTTTTTACAGTCTGTTTTTTTTCTTTTATTATTGCTTTTTTATTTTCAGCAAATAACTCTGCCATAGTAAAAGCATTATCATTATGTTCTTCACAAATTTTCTTATTATCACTAAGTTTATTTACTTCACCAATACTGGATAAAAATAAATGCTGATCTTCATCAAAAATAAAAGAAGATTTTTTCTTTTTTTCTCCTGATATGAAATTTTGTTTATTTGTATTTTTTCTTTGCTCTTTTTCTTTTTTATCTGGAAATTGAGCTTTTTTTAACGCTGCAAAAGCATTATGAAAATTATCTTCTTTACTCATATTATCACCTTACCAAATACCTACAATAAATTTTCCACATTTTGGACAATTACCCGAAAAATTTTTTATCACTTCAACAAGATAACCATTTCGTTTAATTATTTCTTCCTGACAATGTGGACAATATGTTGTATTATTTTTTGGAACATTACCATAATAAATATATTGTAAACCTAATTCTTTGCCAATTTGATATGCCTTGTCAAGAGTTGAAAGAGGAGTTTTTTGTTTATGTAATAGTTGGTATGCAGGATAAAATGCACTAATATGCCAAATACTTTCTTTGCCTAAATTATTTACAATAAAAGAAACTAAATCTTTTATCTCTTGTACACTATCATTCAAATCTGGAATAAAAAGCGTTGTTATTTCCAAATGGATATTATTTTCTTTAACTCGAATAAGATTATCTAACACAGGTTTTAATCTTGCTTGACAATATTGTTGATACGTTTTTTCAGAAAAACTTTTTAAATCAATATTTATCCCATGAATATATTCTTTAAAAATCTCAAAAACATTTGCACTAAAATATCCATTACTAACTAGAATATTATAAAGTTGATTATCAATAGCTTTAAGAGCAATTTGTTCAAATTGTTCATAAAATATAGTTGGTTCATTATAGGTATAAGCAATACACTGAGCATTTTCTCTTTTTGCTACTTCTATAAGCAAATCAGGAGAATATTTTTTACCAAGTGATGATTTTATATGTGAAAAAAAATCAATATTACTAGATTCTAATGAAACAGCATTAACTAAATTATGATTTTGACACCATTGACAAGAAAAATTACATCCAACAGTACCAACAGATAAAGCAAAAGATTTTGGTTTAAAATGATATAATGGCTTTTTTTCTATGGGATCAAGCTGTAAACAAGCAAGATGTGTATCTACAAGACTATGAATTTCATTATGATAAAAATATCGTACATTACATTTTCCCAACGGATTTTTTTCCGATAACAAACAAAAATGTGAACAAAGTATACATTGACAAGAATCTTTTCTTATTTTCCACATTTTTGCCATTGGTCAACTCTATTATTGTTAGTATGTTTGAATAAAAACTATTTTTTTGTTAATTAAATAATTATCAGTAAATACTTTTAAAAATAATTATCTAAATTAATGTATCAAATTCCCCCAAAAAAAAGTATGTATCATATAATAACATATTGATATATTTATGTTGAATTGTAAAAATAAGTGCGACACTTTATGTAGAAATACTTCAATAGAAATTTTTCAATTTAAACATTTTTTAGGTCTATTATTGATACGTTCTAATTTTTTTTCTTAGTTTTTTGGGTAATGTCAGATAAATTTGTTTGTGTTGAATAAAACTTCCTTAATAACGTATTTGTATTTTCATTACTTTCTTTTGGTCCATTATTTTTTGTTAACTAAGCATTTGCAAAGAAGAAAACTATTTTTAGTTCTTCTTTGATTATGACAATCAAACTTTTTTTAGTTATGTAATTTCTCTAAAAGAAATATTATATTATCAGCAAGATTATCCATTGTTCGTAAGCCTTCTTCATCATTTTGAACATCACCTGGTTCTAATCCATAACCTAAATTCCAATAGCTACTCATAGGAACAAACATACTATGAATTCCAAAGTATGCCATAATGGTATTATAAACATTCATAGCACCACCACGACGAGCTGTTACTATTGGAGCTCCAACTTTACGAGCCAATGCTTTTGTTGGACTTAAAGGATATCCTGTTCTATCAATAAAAGCTTTTAATTCTGATGTGATATTTGCATAATATGTAGGTGAGGCTAAAAGGATCGCGTCAGCTGTTTTCATTTTTTCAATCCAATCATTTATTGGATCATCATTATAAATACATCGTCCTGTTTTTTTACAGGAACGACACGCATTACAACCATGCAACAAAACACCACCAACTTGAATAATTTCTGTTTCATAGCCTTTTTCTTGCATAGGTTTTAAACAACGATCAATCATTTGCCTTGTATTTCCATGCAAGCGTGGGCTACCATTAACAGCCAAAACTTTCATATTATCATTCCTTATTAGAGTCAGCTATATTTTGAATATGTTTTGCAACTCTCGAATCTTCAAGTAAAATATGTTGAACAAGAGTTTCAATGCGTCTTTTTAGTTCTGTAATTGTAACATTAGAAATTCCTTCAGTTAAAATTCTATCACAAGTTAGCTCAATTTCTTTTACATAACTTTGATGCCAAAGTTTATGGTAACGAAAATTAGGATAATGAAATTTTTCTTGTAACTCTTCTTCGTGTGGAAAATGAGTATTAATATACCTTGCAAACGTATTAATTGCTTCTAAAACTTTTTTACTACTTAATCCCTCTTCTATGGCCTGTAAAATTTCGTTAGCAACACCTAAAATCATTTTATGTTCATTGTCTATTATTTTATGGCCAGTTTCAAGAGTTTTATCAAATTCATAACGCATAAGTTTCCCTATTTAATTATCTTGATTATCGATACAGTGTTGAATATGTTTTGCAACTTTTGTATCTTGCTCTTTTATATGCGTAATTAAAATATTAATACGACGAACTAATTCAGAAACTAAAACAGGAGATGTTCCTTCTTTTTGCAAACGATTATATGTTAATTCAATATCACGAATATAGCTTTCATGCCAAAGTTTATGCCATCTTCTATCTGGATATTCATATTTATCTTGTAAAGATCCTTCATTACCAAAATGAGTTTTTGTATAAGAAGCTAAAAAAGCAACATTAGATTCAAGTTCTAACATTCCTCTTCCTTGTTTTACAGCTTGTAATGCGTCATTTGCAGCTTTAATTAATGTTCTGTGTTCACTATCAATAATAGAATTACCAGTTTTTAAATCATCAGTAAATTCATAATACATAAGCATATCTCATTTTTCAAAAAAAATCTAATAGTAATAGTTTAAATATGTTATATTAAAATGTCAAGATATTAAAGTGATATTTAATATTTGTATAAAGAAAAAAAATACGATATAGGATAAAAAATTTGAAAAGGAAATATTATGGATTTATATTTTATAGCTAGTATTATGGGAATTGTTGAAGGATTAACAGAATTTTTACCTGTATCTTCAACAGGACATTTAATTTTAACAGGTGAACTTTTAGGATTAAGTGGTACTCTTAGTGATACTTTTGAAGTTGTTATTCAAATAGGAGCAATGCTAGCTGTTATTTTATGTTATTTCAATAGATTTTGGGGATTACTTTTTCCTAAAAAAAATCAACAACAAAGTTTTAGTGGAATAAGAGGAATACTTCTTTTAATAATTACAACTCTTCCGGGTGCTACACTTGGTTTATTATTACATTCTTATATAAAAATGCTCTTTACTCCACAATCTGTTGCATTAGCTCTTTTTTTAGGTGCAATATTTATGATTATTGTTGAAAAAAAACAATTTTCTGTAAAATACTATTCTGTTGATGAACTTGATGTAAAAACAGCTCTTGGTATTGGTCTTTTTCAATGTTGTGCTTTATTTCCAGGATTTTCTCGTTCTGCATCAACCATTTGTGGTGCTATGATTTTAGGTGTAAAAAGAGAAATTGCTGCCGAATATAGTTTTCTTGCTGCTGTTCCAATTATTGTTGGTGCAGCTGGTTATGATTTATGGAAATCATATCATTTAATTGGAAGTAATGATTTATCTTTTTTTGCTGTTGGAATTATTGTTTCATTTTTATCTGCACTCATAGCTATTAAAGGTTTTATTGCCATACTTTCAAAAGTTGGACTTATTCCTTTTGCTATTTATCGTCTTTTACTTGTTATTCCTGTATATTATTTTATGGTTCATTAAAATTTACTAAATTTTAGCATACATTTTTAAATTAATTTATGGCTCTTGACCATTATCTTTTCTAAGATTATGGTTAATTATAATGAAATTCAATAGATTAAGTAAATATAAAATTAGAAAAATTATTGAATGTTTTTCAATGGATTTAACAGCTACTGCTACA
>JARHYD010000067.1 GCA_029258655.1 Mailhella sp. | reverse complement strand
TCCTCTTTCAATTAGTGTAAGATGTGTGTAGCTCAATAGTAAAACCTCCATGTATTGTTTATCCAAATATTATTCTACATAAAGGTTTTGTATTGGGCTACTTTTTTTAATACCTGTCGCACTTGGGTTTACAATTAAAAACAATAAAAAGGCTAACGTGTCTTTATAAATTAACTTTTTTGAGAGGAGAACTTTTGAAAAAGTTCCCCTCTCAAACTTTCCCCTCAAAACTTTTTAATCCAAAAGTTCTTTTGCGTAAAAAAATTTTTGTTTTTACAACATGATAAATTTGATAATATGTAATGTTACAATTAAAATTATTATTTCTTAAAAATAAAAAGATACTCATGTGCAATTAATAAAAAATTATATTTTATACTATTAGTTTTCCAATATCCAGTAACCTTACAATTATGTTGTTCTTTTATAATTAACTCTTTTAATAAAAATCCTGCATTTTGAAAAATTCTCATTACATCAAAAGACATAGGGATCATACAACCTTTTTGCCTTGTATCACCCATAAGTATTGCACAAAATTTATCTTTTTTTAAAACTCGATAACATTCTTTTGCTACCTTTTCCATTTCTAAAAGAAAATCATTTACTTTTAAAAGTGATAAATCTTCTTTTATAGTATCACTATATTGAATAATATTTGCATAAGGAGGATGAGTACAAATAAGATCAATACTATCATTTTCTAAAAAATCTAAATTTCTTGCATCACCTTTTTGTATTTGAATTTGCCCTTTTGCTTCTTCATAATCAAAATTTATTTTTTCATAACATCTTGCAAGTGCAATATCATTAATATCAACACCTATACAATTTCTATTTAAAAGCTTTGCTTCTACTAACGTTGTACCACCTCCTGCAAATTGATCTAAAACATAATCATTTTCTTTAGAATATCGTAAAATAATATTTTTTGGAATATATGGCGACCAATTACCACGCCATTTTGCATCATGTGTAGCCCAATTTCCACGTTTTGGAAAAAACCAATGTGTTGTCATTTCCAATTCAAAATCATCTGGTTGCCATTTTTTATTTTTTCATTGCTAATAACTTAATAATTGATTATACAAAATATTTTATTAACGCTTATTATTAATTATACATGATTTGAAAATATAACCTACTTAAATACAATAGAAATAATATTATTTTCTAAATCTGTTATATTATAAAGGGTGGGTAAAATAGCAAATGTTTCCGCAAGATTATTACGTACTGATTGCCAACCCTCACCATCTATAATCCAAACAAAACAAAAATTTTTAATATCTCTAGCTTTTAAGGCAATATTTTTATAACTTCTTGCTGTTTCATTTAATTTACTTCCACCACTTTGGTAAAAATTTGTTTCTATTGCATAAAGATAATTATTTGTTTTAACCACAAAATCAAAACGTGTTACAGTTTTTCCCTCATTAGAAATTGCTGATAAATCTATATTCCATTTTTCTTGTATCGTACTAATTTCCATTTGTTTAAAATAAGAAGTATTAAAAATAAATCCTGCTTTTTGAATATAACTTTCAACAAGATTTTCCATTAATTTTCCACCACGATTTTTTCTGCCGTTTGACCCTAATCCCGTTTCTACCCCTGTCGCATAATCAACAAGATTATTAATTAAATGTTTTGAAATTAAATCAAATAAACCTGTACGTTCCATAAAAACACAATATTGTTCTATACTTTGATTAGTATTATCAAACCGATATATAAAATTTCCATCTATATCTTGTATTTCTATTTCTTTTTTTCTAACAGCTAAAAGTAAAGGTATACACTGCAAAACATTTGGATATTGCTTTACTAACTTTTTAAAATCTTCTTTTATATTTTTTGAACCTATTAATGAATTTAAAATATTTAATTCAATTTTTATCATTTCAATATTACTATAAATCTTTTCAAAATCTGTATAATAAGCATACGTGGCAATACTTTCTCTACAAGTTGCCAACCAATCTTCAAAATTTCTTGGCATATTTTATTCCTTTATAAAATTTGAAATAAGTAATTCTTTTATTTTTCCACGTGCTTCACTTTTACAATTTATCATACATGTAGCTTCTACTCTATTTATAAAATATTTTTCATATAATTTATCAAAAAAACAATCATTT
Source organism: Mailhella sp. (assembly GCA_029258655.1). GTDB lineage: Bacteria > Desulfobacterota > Desulfovibrionia > Desulfovibrionales > Desulfovibrionaceae > Taurinivorans. Next base: position 26,143 of record JARHYD010000067.1, on the reverse strand, counting down.
TCATCATAATTTTTTGGATCAAAATTACTTAATAAAAATTTTGCTCCAATTTCATTAACTGTGTCAATAAAACTTGCTAATTTTTTTGTTGTTGATCAGAAAATTCATTTTCTGTATATGATGTAAAATTAGCTGTTTGAGTAATTGGTCTATATGGTGGATCAAAATAAACAAATGTTTTATTATCAATGAGATCAAGTAATTCCTGATAAGAACCACAATGTATTCTTACTTTTTGTAATTTTTGTGAAACTAAACGTAAATTTGCTTCATTGCAAATTAAAGGATTTTTATATGCACCCATTGGGACATTAAAAGCTCCTTTTTTATTTACTCTATATAAACCATTAAAACAGGTTTTATTTAAAAATAACAATAAACTTGTTCGTTCTAATGATGAAATATTTTCTTTTTGATTAAATTGTTCTCGTTTTTGCTGATAATATTTTTTACGCTGATCTAAATCACAAGATAAAAATTCTTCTTGTAATTGATAAAGTAATACAATTAATGCATCTACATTATTTTTTATACAACTATATGCAGTTATAAGGTCTTGATTACAATCATTTATATAGATTTCTTCTAAATCATAATGATTTAAAATATCAAATAAAACAGCTCCACCACCAACAAATGGTTCTACATATTTTTGTATTTTTTGCGAAAATGGATAATAACGAGAAATAACTTTTATTAATTGCCCTTTTCCTCCTGCCCATTTTAAAAATGGTTTTGCTATATCATTTTTTTCTTTATATTCACAATTTTTTGTTTCTTGTGATTTTTCAGCAGTTATAAGCATAGACCATAATTTCCTATCATTTTTATTGACGTATAATCCATAAAAAACTCAAAACTAATTTTATATATTTTTATGCTATGTTATAAGTAAAATCAATTAAAACTAGGGGGTGTTTCTAAATTATTTATAATAATTAACCTTCATTCTCTAATAATGCAAATAACCTATTTATAATACAATAACATTAAAAAATATTTATAGTTATAATATAAAAATAAAGAATTTTTTATTTTTGGGAGAAAATTTTTTTTACTACAACCTAAAAATAGGTAACTTTATTGAAATTTATTTCAATAAAGTTACCTGATTGAGGGGGTTTGGGGGAAATCATTTCCCCCAAAAATAAATAAAATAAGATTACTTTAAAAACACACCCTAAATTAAGATTGTAAAACAAAAAATATTTTTATAAAGTCACTAACCTAAAAAATTTTACATTCTTTCAACTATCTAAAACAAATCAAGGCTCTTAGGTATTATCCTAACAGCCTTGAATATTTAATTATAGTATTTTTACTACTATTCTTTATTATAAGAAATTATTCCCTATAACCATAATTACATAGCAAAATTATTTACAATAAGCATAGCAATAATACCAGTAGGAATACCATAAATAAGGAAAGGCCAGAAAGTACGACGAATAATAGCCCCTTCGTGACCAATCATACCAAGCACAGCACACACAGAAACAACGTTATGTACGCAAATCATATTACCCATTGCTCCACCTACACCTTGTGCAGAAAGGATAGCAACAGATTGCCAATAACCATAATTGAGAGTTTGTGCTACGTCCCATTGGAAGTTTGAGAAAAGAAGGTCAGAAACAGTATTAGAACCAGTGATAAAAGCACCTAAACCACCAATATAGGAAGCAAGCAATGGCCAAGCTGATCCTGTAATATCGGAAATAGTAATCGCCATAGCTAAAGGCATAGAAACGCCTCGACCATGATAAATAAGTTCATTTACAGTTGTAGCATCAGTACCACGGAAAATGGAAACAAGAGCCACAGCAGATAAAAGAGCTATGGTAGGAGCTGTCATTTTATGGATAGCAGTACCCCAAGCACGACGTACTTTATTAGATCCAATTTCATCATCTTTAAGCATACCATGAATAAAAATAGTGATAATAGAAACTAAAATAAAAGGAATTGTACCTGGTAAGTTTAAAATAGCGATATAAGAACTAATACCTTCAACACCTAAAATATTGCTAAGACCAATATTAAACATTGGGTCATTAACAATAGCTTTAAGCCCAAATTGAGGAACACGAGTAATAACAAGGAAGAAACCACAAAGAATATATGGCATCCAAGCTTTAACTTGACTCATGTGTTCTTTAAATTCTTTTACATCTTCGGTATGGATAATACCAGACCATTCACGATTCCATTTATCTTGGCTTTCAAAAGTCCAAACATCTTTTGGAACAAAAATACCTTTCTTTGTAAGAAAAACAAGCACACCAAGTCCAAGAAGTCCACCAATAAGTGATGGAATTTCAGGTCCTAATGTCCATGCAATAATAAGGTATGGAACACCAAAACATACGGAAGCCATGAGGCAATATTTCCATACAGCAAAGCCTTCTTTCCAGCTTTTATTTTTGCCAAAATAACGGGTCATAAAGCCAAGCATACCAATAGGAAGCAAGAAAAGCATTGGAAGATGCATTAATGTTGCAAATTCACCAATGTGTTTGAAAACATCAAAAGGAACAGCATTTGGATTAATAGCAAGTAATGCCTTATGAGCAAAATTTTGAATAGGAATAAAACCTTGAATAACAGGAGTTCCAACAGCTCCAAAGGTAACAGGAACACTATTGAAAACTAAACAAATAATAGCAGCACAAAGAGGAGGGAAACCTAAGCCCATAAGCAATGGAGCTGCAAGAGCTGCAGGAGTACCAAAACCAGCAGCACCTTCAATAAATGCCCCAAACATAAAGCCAATAATAATAGCTTGTAAACGACGGTCTGGGGTAATTTTTTGCATACCAGCTTGAATAGTTTCCATTGCACCACTAGTTTGCAACGTATAATAAATCAATAACGCACCAAATACGATGATTAAAACACCTGCTGCAGTAATAAAGCCTTGAATGGAAAGAGCTGCAATTCTAATAGGTTCAAGATCCCAAACACTAAAAGCTAAAACTGCTGCTGCAAGCCATGCAATCGGCATAGCACGGGTTGAAGGCCAGCGTAAACCAACCATGAGGACGAGAGCAATAAAGATAGGAATAAATGCTAAAAGGGCATAAAATCCAAAAGACATACGTCACCTTCTTTTTAGTTTTTTAAATTGTCTGCCAAAAGCTCTGCAATGTGAGTTACCTTCACTTTGCTACCATGTTTATGTAAACCACCGCGAATTTGCATAGTACAACCGGGGCAATCGGTTACTACGCGTTCAGCGTCGGTTTCTTCTACTCTACGAATCTTGTTGCCAAGCAATTCTTTAGAAATTTCAGGGAATTTTACAGAATAAGAACCACCAAAACCACAACAACTTGCTTCTTCTTTCATAGCTGTATAATCTGCAACATTTCTAATAAGTTCGCGTGGTTGTTCCATTACACCAAGACTTCTTGCTTGGTGGCAAGGAATATGTACAGCAACTTTTTCAGTACTATGATTAAAGAGGCTATAATCAATGCCAAGTTTATCATTCATAAAGGAAGAGAAATCTATTACTTTTGCACTAAATGCTTTTGCTTGATCTCCCAAAATATGAGGATAAGAATGGCTTAAATGAGAAGCACAACTAGCACATAAGGTTACAATATAATCATACTTTTCAATATCTTTGAAAGCACCTACGTTTTGTGTTGCAACTTCTTTATTCACTTCTTTTTGTGCAAGCATTTGTAATGGTAAACCACAACAAGTTTGTTCTTCTGGGAATTCAACTTGTACATTATGTGCTTTCATAAGCTTCATAAATGCTAATAAATGGTTAGGATAAATGAAATCTTGAGCACAACCAGAGAAAATGCCTACACGCATTTTTGGATTTTCTAATTTATATGCGTGTTCTTTATAAATTTCACGGAAAGCTTGTTTTGCAAGAGTTGGCAAAGATTTGAATTGGTGTTTACCAAAGAGGAAATCAGGTAAGTGACGAACATAGCCTTCACTTGTTTTCATTGGACCTTGTGAGAAACGGGCAAATTTAAGTAAATTATGGAAAAGTTTTCTATTTGACATAATCTTACCAATAAATGCCACTTGCATTGGGTGTCCAAATTCTTCAGCTGTTCTATTACGAACTTCTGTAATAAGACGTGGTAAATCAATACCACCAGCACAAATATCTTTACAAGCTTCACAGCCAATACAGTTTTGTGCTAAAACAGCAGCTCTTTCTTTTCCATGAAAGAAGTATGTAAGAATAAGCCCAATAGCACCAATATAAATATACCCCATTTTATGTCCGCCAACCATTCTATAAACAGGGCAAACGTTAGCACAAGCACCACATCGTACACAACGGAAAACTTGTGAGAAAATAGGATCTTTTGCTATTTCTGTTCTACCATTATCTAAGAAAACAATATGCAATTCTTTTTTATTATCATCGCAACTACCACATTCACCAGCACCATTAATAAATGTTACGTTTGCAGTTAAACGTTGACCTGTTGCGTTACGAGGCAAGACTGTAAGAGCTGTTAATGCTGATTCAAAATCAGGAACTAATTTATCAAGACCAGCAATAGCAATATGAACTTTTGGCAAAGTAGAAACTAATCTTGCGTTACCTTCGTTAGTAACAAGTCCAAAAGTACCATTTTCAGCAATAGCAAAGTTTGCTCCACTAACCCCAATTTCACCTTCGATAAATTTACTGCGAAGCTCCACACGAGCAACTTTTACAAGACGTTGAATATCTTCTGGATCATATTTTTCATTGGTAACTTTTGTTAAATCATCAGCTACTTGATAACGGGATAAGTGAATAGCAGGCATAACCATGTGAGATGGGCCTTCATGGCGAAGTTGAATAAGCCATTCTCCAAGGTCAGTTTCAACAACTTCAAAACCATCTTCTTCTAATTTATGGTTAAGATGTGTTTCTTCTGCTGTCATGGATTTTGATTTTAGAATTTTCTTTGCATTGCTATTTTGAGCAATTTTAGAAATAATTTCATTAGCTTCTTGAGCATCTTTTGCTCTATGCACAATTACGCCACGTTTTTCAGCTTCAACTTTGAACTTTTCATAAAGTTCTTCCATGTGTTGACAGGCATTATCTTTAGCGTCTGCAACAGCTTTAATTAATTTATTTCCATCAATTTCTTTGAAAACAGTTTCACGGCTAGCACGATAATCAACAGCAAATTTATCAAGAGTTTTTCTTAAAAAAGTATCGTTGAGTGCTTCATCAATTTCTTGCTTATATTCTTGTACAGTTTTAATTTTATCTTCCATTTTATCCCTCCAATAATACTATATGCATTTCAAGTGAACCATGTACCCCAATAGCTGCAACACGTTCAATATCCGCCGTTCTACTTGGGCCAGAAAGAAAAGTAATATAGTTAGTTGGATTATTTGCCATAAAATTACGGAGTTCATCTGCCATAGAAACAACTGTTGGCATAATGTCAGATTTTTTCAAAACAAGAACTGCATATTCACAAATCATAGTAGCAAGACGTGTATCTTCTTTACTCGTATTTACCATGCAAGTACCACTTTGTGCGATACCCTTTTCAGCAAGTGCTATGCCCAAATCAATGCCTGCTAAATGATTACGCAACCCTTTATCAATACATTTAATCCCATTTTCATCACAGGCTTTTTTAAATGCTTCATAATATGCACCAATTTCTGGTGCTGCTACAATTCTTTCTGTACGAGTAGGCACGCCATTTGGACTTAATGGTCCTTTTTCTACGTCCTCTTCATACAAAAGCTCACAAGCAGGTTTATTTTTAATTAATGAAATAATGTGAGGAATAGCTTCTTCAAAAGTTTTGAATTCAGCAACTTGACAGGCAGTTGCTGTTGCTTTTTCCTTGTAAACCTCTGCAAGGTTTGATTGATTTAGTTCTTGCGACATAAACAATCTCCTTATATCCGTATGAATTTAAAATGTTTAGTTCCTTAGCCATAGGCTAGTAAGGGAAAAAAAATTTGTCAAGACTTTTTCATAAAAAAGGTATAAGAAAACAATTAGTTAACTTAAAAAAATAAAATAAAATTTTCACAATCATATACAAATGTATGCATTTAGAGTATTTTTTATTCATTCTATGTATGCATTATATTAAATGAATGTTTCACGTGAAACATAGGTACTTTTTAAAAATTGATATTGATTTTCATTTAATGAAGAAATTTTTTTATTAACAATATGTTATATTCATAAAAAATAAAAATTTATTTAATATTTTTTTCATAAAATTTTATTGTATACAAACGACAATAAGAAAATTTTAGAAAAAAAAAGAAAACTTCTTTTGCTAAATTATACACAAAAAAAGCTCTTCTTTTTTATTTTTTTAATCAAATTTTTAATAATTTTTTGCAAAAATTATGATTAATGCATGGATTAGAATTATTTTATATATAAATTATAATTAATATACCCTTCTAATACTTTTTAGAAAATTCATACTGTATCTAATCTAAAAATAATATACAAATAAGTCACAATTCAGTATGTATTGTACTTGATTTTATAGGATATATTTCCAATGAAATTTAGAAAAACACCCTAATTGTTTTTTTCTTTGGGGGAAATAATTTCCCCCAAGCCCCCTCAAACAAAGCCCAAACTTTGCCTTTATGCAAAGCTTGGGCTTATTTATTACCCTATAATAGAGTATGAATAATATAAAAAGTTTTGTAAGGGGGTTTTAGGGGGAGAAACTTTTTCAAAAGTTTTCCCCCTAATAATTTTTATTCTATTTGATAATTTTCATCAAACAATAAACCATCTAATTCAAGTTTTTGATATTGTTTTATTTTTGAAAATTTATCCTGTACTTGTTCTTCATTTTTACAATCATCAAAATAAAAAATATTTTCATCTTTTATACAAAAAGTTTTTTGAATACCTTCAGAATAAAGATGATATTCATTTGTATCTATATCCCATAATGAACCAGCCATAAAAGCATTTCTATAATTTTTATACCCTAAAAAATGTAATATTGTTGGGGAAAAAGATAAACTTGTTTGGCTTTTTGCATCGAAATATGAAGGAAGATTTTTTGCATTATAAACAATAAATGGTATTTTATCACAAAAAACAGGTTCAAAACCTTTTGCTAGATCTTCATTCTCTTTTAGTAATTTTTTATATTCTCGATCAGGAAAATGAGCATGATCTGTTGATAAAATAATAATTGTATTTTGTGAAAACTTTGAATTTTCAAACCAATTCATAAAAAATCCTAATTCATTATCAAAATTATGCATTGCATTTAAAAACATATTTTCATTATCTTTATACCCTATTCCTCCAAAATCTCTTGGTTCAATATTAAGGTGTGTACCTATAAAATAGGCTACTACAATTTTAGGTTCATCATTATCTATATTTTCAAAAATATTTTTTACTGCTGTAAAAATATCATTATCCGTTAGCCGTGAATAATTTTGATGTAATTGATGAATTTCATTAAAATTTGTTGGACTATATATATTTTTTACATGTAATATTTCTCTAAAAACATAAGGAATAAGAGTTTCTTCTCCATCTGTTGTCACAAAATAACTATTATAATTATTTAAATGTAAAATATCAAACAGCGAAGAATAAATAGCTTTTTTTCTTTTTCCTGTTTTCATTAAATTAATTTCATCGTAGCTCATTCCACCTAATGGATAAGAAGAACTAAACATTCCAGGAAGCCCAGAATATGTTGCAGCTGTATGATTATAATAATTATCAATAACAAGACTTTTTTCCATCATTTTATCAATATTTGGAGTTAACTCACTAAATTTTTTATATATATTTAAGTAATCTTTATTATTTTTTTGATATCCAGTTATTAACCTTGTAGATATTCCATCAGGAATTAAAATAATTATATTTGGACGATAATTTTTTTCATTAAAAACAATATCAGATTGATATACAGTATTTTTTATCCAAAATTTACTATCTATATTTTTAATAACAACATTTTCAATTTTCTCAATAGAAGCATTTAATAAAGCTCTTTTATAGGTATGAATAAAAGCTACAATAGGTGAACGTATTTTTTCATTATTTGAAACTTTTGAAGCTCTACCAAAAACAACAACAGTCAACACACCAATAAAAAGAAAAAATAAAGCAAGATAAAATATTTTTTTTCTATTAATAGAAACTGATTTTTTCAATGATGAAAAACATATTAACAAAAGTATAAAAAATATACTAAAACAACAAATAGTAAAAAATACATTCCATGATAAAATATGTGCTATATTATTTACATTATGAAAGGCTATTTCTGGTACATACGTTTCATACATAAATAAGGAAAAAAGTTGTATTGAAGAAAGAAAATAATAAAAAAAAGAAAAAAGAAAAAAGAAAGAAAAAGAAACCTTATTAAACTTTTTTATCATTAAAAATAAACAAGTTACACTTAAAAATATAAAAAATTCACCAAAAGAAACTAATGAATATAAACTTGATACTATTTTATTAGTATTTACTTCAAAATAAAAATTACAAAATAAAATGGGAAAAATACTTGATAATAAAGCAAAATAAAAAAATTTTTTTTTCATAATATGTCCTTATAATTTAAAACGTTACCTTTTTCTTTTTATAAAAAAATAAGAAAAACAAAAGCTTTTCTTATTTTCATTTTTCTTAATGAATAATGTTATAAAAAATATACAAAAACTTTATATTGACAAAGTATAATTAATGTCCAGTGATATTATATTTTTTCAATTTATATTGCATTAAACTTCTTGAAATTCCAAGCATTTCTGCTGCACGCGATTGCACAAAATCAGCTCGCACCAAAGCTCTGCGTACAACAGCTCCTTCAATTTTATCTAAAGTATCAGCAAGATTTAAACTAATGGGCAATAAATCCACAGCAGATTTAAATTGTGCGTCTTCGTCTTTTATTTCTGGAGGTAAATCTTCTACCCCTATTTCTTTATGAGGTATCATTACCATTAATCTTTCAATAATATTTTGTAATTGACGAATATTTCCCGGCCAATCATAACCTGTAAGATAATTTAAGGCTTCATAGCTAATATGTTTTACTTCTAAATTATTTTCTTGACATACTTTATTAATAAAATGAGCTATAAGTAAAGGAATATCTTCACGGCGTTCTCTTAAAGGTGGCATTTCTATTTTTACAATATTAAGTTTATATAATAAATCTTCGCGAAACTTTCCTTCTATAACAAGTCTATTTAAATCTTGTGTACTGCTAGCAACAACACGAACATCAATATTAACTTGCTCTGTACCACCTATACGCTCTAAAACTTTATCTTGTAAAACACGAACAAGTCTAACTTGCATTTCAAGGCTTAATGCCCCAACTTCTCCAAGATATAATGTACCTTGATCTGCCATTTCAATACGTCCACGTTTTAAGGCAATAGTACCATTTATTCCAGTTGCTTCTTGTCCAAAAAGCTCAATTTCTAAGTTTTCACTATTAAAAGCCTGACAATTTACAGCTACAAAAGGCATATCATTACGAGGAGAAGCAAAATGAACAGACTTTGCTACCATAGCTTTACCAGTACCTGATTCCCCTTCAATAAGAACAGCTGTTTTACTTTGTGCTACCCTATCTACTAAAGCAAGAATTTCTGTAATAGCTTTAGATTTTCCTACTATTTGATAAGCACTAAAGCGTTCTTGTAAATTTTCGCGTAAAATTTGGTATTGCTGATGCGTTTTTGAAAGTTCCATTGCATTATGCAAAGAAAGCAAAAGCTCATCATTGGCAAAAGGTTTTGTAATATAATCAAAAGCACCTTGACGCATTACTTCCACAGCACTTTCAATACTGCCAAAAGCTGTCATAATAAGTACAGGTAAGCGAGGATAATTTTTCTTTATTTGTTCTAATAATTCTTTTCCTGATAATTTAGGCATTTTCATATCTGTAATAACAACATCAACTTCTGACTCTTCTAAAAAAGGCATAACCATTTCTGGATCATTAATAGTTGTTACTTCATAGCCTTCATCTTGTAAAATTGCTTGTAAAATAAGCAAATAGTTTTTTTCATCATCAATTATTAATACACGACCATTTGCCATATTATACTCCTTGCATTACAAGTCCATTATTATCATTTTTATTTACTGTTTTGGAATTATTCATATTAGTTGTATTATCTTTAAGACTAGGTAAAATAAATTCAATGGTAGCACCACCATTTTCATCATTATATAATTTTATTTCTCCATTATGTGCTTTAATGATACTTTGTACAATAGGCAAGCCAAGACCTGTGCCTGTATCTTTTGTTGTATAAAAAGGATCAAGGTATTTTGAACAATCTTCTTTAAAACCTTCACCACTATCAACAAATTTTATAGAAATATAATCAAATTCTTCTTTTCCGTAAATACTAATTGTGCCATTTTGTCCCATTGCTTGTTCGGCATTTACAAAAACATTATAAATAGCTCTATACATTAAATCAGAATCACCTTTTATCATAAGTTTTTCTGGCACATAAAAATAAGTTTCAATATTTTTTTCTAAAAAAGAACTTTGCAAAAATGCCCATACTTTTTGGGATATTTCAGTTAAATTAATAGATTCTTCCCCAGCTTTTCGAGGTTTTGCATAATCTAAAAAATCAGAAACTGTATTACTTAAACGTTTTGATTCGTCATAAATAGCTCCTACAAGCTGTTTGCCTGTATTATCCATAGAATTTCTATTGAGCAAATATTCAGAACTTGATTTAATAATTCCCAAAGGATTACGTATTTCATGGGCAATACTTGATACCATACGTCCCATGCTTGCTAATTTTTCGTTTTGATGCAATTCATTTTCAAGTTGTTTATTTTGCTTTATACGCTCACTAATAATACGTTCTGCTAACCGTGCAATAATTTGCAATAACATAAACAAAATTAAAATAGAAAATGTAAAACCAATTAAAATTGTCCACTGTGAACGTATAGCAATTTTATATAAATCTGTTACATCTTGCATAATTTCCAATGCTCCAAGCACTGGTTGCTCATCAGAATCAAGGGTTTTAAAAGGTGCTAAATCGTAATCAATAGTAAGTGGATAAACTGTACGCAATGTAAATGTTTCTTCTGGCAAATTAGGTGTAAATAATGCTTGCAGAAAACTCATAGTAGAAATAATTTCAAAACTATGTGCTTTTAATTTAAAAACATTTTTTACACCTATGGTTGCTAATTCCACATTTTGCAATTCATTTTTATTAGTTGAATACGCAACTTTTTCATTTGCATCATAAATTCGTATTGCTTCAATACGTAAGCCATGCATTAAAGAATTTACAACTTCATCAAGCAAACGATATTGATCTGGTTCTGAAAGTGTCACTCTACCAGAAGCATAGGCAACGGGTAAAGTAAATCGCCTAAAAATTTGTTTATTAATATTTTCTGCCATAAGCAAAGCATACGATTCTTGGCTATTAATAAGACTACTTCGTGTATTTGTTGCAATAAAAACAGAAAGAAATATACTAAAAATAATAATGATAATAAAAGATACCCAAGAAAAAATACGAGCCAAACCTAACGTTTGTGTACTTGCTTTTTTCTGTAACAAACTAGAATTAATAATAAAATTTTTTATAGAAACCAAAAATCGAGGATAATTAAACATATTTTCTAACTTTTATTTTTTTCATTCATTATTTCATTATAAGCAGTTGGTGCTTTTTGTTTTAATCGCTCTAATCGTTTTGAAATAACCACTTCATTATCATAAAATTCACTAGCTTTTTTATAATAACTAATAGCATTTCTTATTTCATTATTAATTTCATAACATAGCCCCATATTATAATAAGCTCGTCCTTTTTCTATATTCTCTAACATATCAAAAGAAAGGGCTTTATCATAAAAACGCAATGCCTCTTTATAATTATTTTGTGAAAAATTACAAACAGCTTGATAGTAAAAAACATACGCAAAATCACGATCTTCACTAGCTAATTTTAATATTTCACCAAGCACACGCTCTGCTTTTTTAAATTGCAATAAATTAATATAATTTTGTACAATTTCAAATAAAACTTGTTTTTTCTCTTTATCGTCAACTTTAATATTTTGTAAATAATAAAAATGCGTATTAATAGCTTTTCTCCAAAATCTCGCATTTTCATAAAATTGTGAAAGCTTTGTATGAATATCTTGTGCTAATTTTTTATCTATCCCCTCAACAGAATAGGCTAATTCATAAAGTTCCCCACCTTCACTATAATAACCAAGATTTTTTGCCTGCTCAAAACATTTATCTAAAATATAAAGTTTTTCTTCACGTTTTAATTTTCCATTATTCAACATTATCTTAATTTCTGTAAAAACAGGATCAAATTTTCCTTGCGAAATTTGCGTAATAACAATAGGTAAATTATCATTCAAATATTGTCTAAAGACTTCACCAGCTTGCGTTGTCCCTACTGAAATAAAAAAAAATGCTGTTACTAACAATGTAAAAAAAATCTTTTTCATGTTGCTTCCTATCTATATAACCCTATTCTTATACTTTTTATATACATATTTTTAAACTAATAAAAATATACGAGATTTTCTTGTTATATACCAAACAATTTTTATACGGTAAATAGAAAGAATTTTAGAAAAAATAAAACAAAATATAAAAGATATGTTTTCAAATTATTTTTACATAAAAAAAAGCTCTTTTGTATACAAAAGAGCTTTTGGATTAAAAAGTTTTGAAGGGAGAGTTTGAGAGGGAAACTTTTTCAAAAGTTCTCCTCTCAAAAATAACAGTATTTTAAAAACACACGTTATTCACTTTTGTTTTCATTTTCTTGTTGATCGTCCCCTTTTTCGGCTGGAACTGTATCATAACCTACTACGGTTGCGTTATCGTCAAGACTTACAAGACGTATACCCATAGTAGCACGTCCGTATGAGCTTATTTCTTTTACGCCAAGACGGATAATTTTATTTGTTGAAGTAAGAAGAATAAGGCTATCTTCGTCTGTTACAGGAATAGAGCCAAGCACATTACCTGTTTTTGGACTTACTTTAAAGTTGATAATACCAATACCACCACGATTTTGTTTACGGTATAATTCAACACAAGTACGTTTTCCGTAACCTAATTCAGAAATACTCATAATTTCTGTGGTTGTATCTTCTTCTTTAATAGGTAAGCAACTTACAACAGAATCATTTTTTCTAAGGCTTATACCTTTTACTCCTGACGCACCACGTCCCATTGCTCTCACATCTTGGCAAGAAAAACGTATAGCCATACCCATTTTGGTTGCTAAAACAATATGATCTGTTTCTTCTACTTGTAAAACAGAAATTAACTCATCATCTTCTTTAATACTTAGAGCTATCACACCACTTTTACGGCATTTTTCGTATAATGCTGCACTTGAGCGTTTTACCATACCCAAACGAGTTACAAAGAAGAAATGTTGATTTTCTGCAAATTCACGAATAGTTAAAACATTTGCTACAAATTCTTCTTTATCTAAAGGTAAAAGATTTGCAATATGCATACCTTTTGCTGTACGACTACCTTCTGGTACTTGATAAACCTTAAGTTGGTACATTCTACCTTTATTTGTAAAAAGGCATAAATATTGATGATTGGTAGTTGTGATAAAATCTTGTACAAAATCATCATCACCAGTATTTAATCCTGCTATACCTTTTCCACCTCTACGTTGCTGTTGATAATTTCCAAGCATAGTACGTTTTATATATCCACGTCTTGAAAGAGTTATCACAACTTCTTCATCTGGAATAAGGTCTTCAATATCAATACCTGATAAAGCTTCCCCTACAACTTCTGTTTTACGTTCTGTTGCATAATTTTCTTTAATCATGGTCATTTCATCACGCATTACACCGCGAAGAACTTCGCTATCTTCCAAAATAGATTTAAGATAAGCAATAAGCTTCATAAGTTCATCGTATTCTTCTTGTAATTTATCGTGTTCAAGACCAGTAAGACGTTGCAAACGCATATCCAAAATACTTTGGGCTTGAATTTCCGTAAAACTAAATTGACTTACTAAACCTTGCTTTGCAATTTGTGGAGTTTCACTTGCTTTAATTAAAGCAACAATTTCATCAATAATATCAAGAGCCTTAAGTAAACCCTCTACAATATGAGCTCTTGCTTCTGCTTTATTTAAATCAAAACGAGAACGACGAATAATAACTTCGCGTCTATGGTCTAAGAAACAAGTTAATGCTGATTTTAAATTGAATAAAACAGGACGATTATTTAAAACCGCAAGCATATTAATCCCAAAAGAAGACTCCATAGGCGTATATTTATAAAGCCCATTCATCACTAAATCTGGAATAGTTCCACGTTTCAATTCAACTTCAATACGTATGCCATTTCTATCTGATAAATCTTTTAAATCAGAAACACCTTCAATTCTTCTATCATTAACTAATGCTGCTATTTTTTCTACTAAATTAGATTTATTCACAGCATAAGGAATTTCTGTAATTACAATAGATTGTGTATTTTTTCCTCGTTCGCGTACTTCCATACGTCCACGCATTTTCACTATGCCACGACCAGTACGGTATGCGTCCACTAAACCTTGCCCAGCGTAAACTTGTCCACCAGTTGGAAAATCAGGACCTTTTACAAATTGCATTAAATCATCAACGCTTGCTTCTGGATCATTAATAAGCAATAAAATAGCATCACAAAGTTCCCCTAAATTATGAGGTGGAATATTAGTTGCCATACCAACAGCAATCCCAGAAGAACCATTAACCAAAAGATTTGGAATTTTTGTAGGTAAAACAGTTGGTTCTTGTTCGCTACCGTCGTAGTTATCACGAAAATCAACAGTTTCTTTTTCAATATCTGCTAAAAATTCCCCTGCAAGCCGACTCATTCTTACTTCTGTATAACGCATTGCAGCTGCACTATCACCATCAATAGAACCAAAGTTTCCTTGTCCATCTTCCAAAGGGTCACGCATATTAAAATCTTGTGCCATACGCACTAAAGCATCATATACTGATGTGTCCCCATGTGGGTGATATTTACCAATTACATCACCAACTATTCTTGCACATTTTTTATGTGCATTACGGTATGTATTATTCAAAATTGATTGAGCATACAAAATACGACGGTGTACTGGTTTTAAACCATCACGTGCATCAGGGATCGCACGGCCAACAATAACACTTAATGAATAATCTAAATAAGATTGGCGTAACTCTTTTTCAATATCAAGGTTTGGAAATAATTCCGAATTTTCCATATTATCCATAATAAAATCTCACGAATTTTATTTGTTATTTTTATTTGTTTTTTCTAGGGGGGAACTTTTGAAAAAGTTCTCCCCCTAGAACCCCCCACAAAACTTTTTAATATAAGTACATATAGAAATTTATAGTACAAAAATTTTATTTTTTGTGTGGAATGAAAACACTAAATCCCCTAAGTTAGGCAAATTTATTGAAACATATTTCAATAAATTTGCCTGATTGAGGGGGGTTGGGGGAAATCATTTCCCCCAAGAAAAAATTCCCTAAAAAAACTCCAAAATAAAAAACTTTTTAAATATCTAATTCACCTGCTTGTAAAGCATTTCGGATAATATAATCACGTCTTGGCTCTACTCTATCCCCCATAAGTTCTTCAAAGGCATTGGAAGCAGATTCTGCATTTTCAATATTTACCCTTAAGAGAGTTCTATTTTCTGGGTTCATAGTAGTAGTCCATAATTGATCTGGATTCATTTCCCCTAGACCTTTATAACGTTGAATTTGGTATCCTTTTTTTGCTTCAGCAAAAGCTTTTTCACGTAAATCAAAATAATCTGTTACTTCAATAGTGCTTTCACTTCCTTCTAATTTAAAGGGGAAAGAACCACATTCATTTTTTAATGCAAGCATGGTTGCTTTTGCTGTTTTATACATTTTTGCAAGGAAAAATTCTAAAGCAAGTCGTGTTCTATGCCCTGATTTATTTTCAAAAATAATAAAAATACGTTCTTCTTCTTCATGGGTTTCTACTTCAAGACTCGTTTTATATCCACATTTTGCCATATAGTCTTTAAAAGCTTGTGGTACTTGCTTTTCTTGGAGTTCTTCAAGAGGAATTTCTTCTTGATCTTCCATAAAAGCAAGGAATAAATTATGCTCTACACCAGTATTTTCTGCTTCAATAAAACGACTTTGTAAGACATCAATACTTTGTAAAATATTAACTAAATCATTACCTGCAAAACTTTTTCCTTCTGCATTTTCAAGACGCACACCACTTGTTAAACGTTCAAAAAGAAATTCATCAAGTGCTTTTTCATCTTTCAAATATTTTTCAAATTTTGCAGAACGTTTAGACACTCTAAAAAGTGGTGGTTGAGCAATATATAAATGTCCACGTCTTATTAATTCTTCATATTGACGGAAAAAGAATGTTAACATCAATGTTCTAATATGCGAACCGTCCACGTCTGCGTCGGTCATAATGATAATTTTATGATAACGGAGCTTTTCATAATCAGTATCATCACCAATACCTATACCCATTGCTGTAATCATATTTTTAATTTCTTGACTTGTGAGCATACGGTCAAAACGTGTTCTTTCTGTATTTAATATTTTACCACGTAAAGGCAAAATAGCTTGTGTATTTGGGTTACGTCCTGATTTTGCAGAACCACCCGCAGAATCACCTTCCACAATGAAAATTTCACATTCTGTTGCATCTTTACTTTGACAATCAGCCAATTTACCCGGAAGGGAGTTTTCAGAAAGTAAACCTTTACGGCGTACTAAATCTTTTGCTCGACGTGCTGCTTCCCTTGCTCGGCTAGCGTCTACTGCTTTATCAATAATAAGACGTGCTTCTTTTGGATTTTCTCCAAAAAATTCTGTCAAACTTGAATAAACAATACCTTGCACAATACCTGTAACTTCACTATTGCCAAGTTTTGTTTTTGTTTGCCCTTCAAATTGAGGTTGTGGCAATTTAACACTGATAATTGCCGTCAAGCCTTCGCGAACATCATCGCCTGTAAGGCTTTCTCCTTTCATTTTTTTAGTAAGGTCAGGTTGTTCCTTAATATAACTATTAATCGCTCGTGTAAGAGCTGTTTTAAAGCCTGCTAAGTGTGTACCACCTTCCACCGTACGAATGTTATTTGCAAAAGTATGTACATTTTCTTTATAGGTAGCATTATATTGTAAAGCAAATTCAACACTTACACCATCTTGCACACCTTCACCCATAATAATAGGGTGCAATGCATTTTTTTCTGCATTTAAATCATGTACAAATTGAGAAATGCCACCTTCTGCTTTATAAATATGGGTTTCATTTGTTCTTTCATCTGTACAATGAATTTCAATACCTTTATTCAAATACGCTAATTCTTCAAAGCGTTTTGCTAAAATATCAAAGGAAAATTCACTTGTTTCAAAAATTTGATCATCTGGTAAAAAATGGACTCTTGTACCATGTCCTTCTGCTTCACCAACTTCAATAACATCTGTCACAGGATTGCCACGTTCATAGCGTTGTTGATAGCGTTTACCATTTCGACGAATAGTTACTTCCAACCATTCTGATAACGCGTTAACACAAGATACCCCAACCCCATGCAAACCACCTGATACTTTATATGCATTGTTATCAAACTTACCACCTGCATGGAGTTTAGTCATAACAACTTGTACTGCTGGAATACCTTCTTTTGGGTGAATATCAACAGGGATACCACGTCCATTATCTCGCACTGTTACACTATTATCTAAATGCAATATAACTTCTATTTTATCACAATAACCAGCCATTGCTTCGTCAATAGAGTTATCCACTACTTCATAAACTAAATGGTGCAAGCCTCGTATATCCGTACTTCCAATATACATGGCTGGACGCTTACGAACAGCAGCAAGACCTTCCAAAATAGTAATAGCCGATGCATTATAATCGTCTGTTACCTTGTTGTTGTTCATCAAATTATCTTGACTCATAATATCCTCTAACACCCTATTTTTTCTTTTCTTTTTTTTGTGGGGGAAATAATTCCCCCCACACCCCCCTCAATTATGGAATATATTTGAAACAAGTTTCAAACATATTCCATAGTTTGAGAAGTGTTGGAAAAATTTAGGAAATTCAATATATTTTATTCCACATAATAAGTAGAATAAAAAGTTTTTATAAAACTATATAATAGTATTTATATTAAAAAGTTTTGTGGGGGGTCTTAGGGGGAGAACTTTTTCAAAAGTTCCCCCCTAAAAAAATCCCGAAAAATTATTTATAAATTATTCTTAATAGTACACCATATTTCTTTCTTTTTTTTGTGGGGGAAATAATTCCCCCCACACACCCTCAATTATGGAATATACTTGAAACAAGTTTCAAACATATTCCATAGTTTGAGAAGTGTTGAAAAAACTTAGGAAATTCAATGTATTTTATTCCACATAATAAGTAAAATAAAAAGTTTTTATAAAACTATATAATAGTATTTATATTAAAAAGTTTTGTGGGGGGTTTTAGGGGGAGAACTTTTTCAAAAGTTCCCCCCTAAAAAAATCCCGAAAAAATTTATAATATTTTATTCTTCATAATAATTAGCTTGAGCTATTTTCATAGGCATAATAAGCACAAGATAATCTGGATCTTCACTTCCTATAATACCGCAAGGTCCTTCTGCTGTTGTAAGTGTCCATTCAAGGTCAGCAGATTGAAAATGCCCTAAAATTTCAATAAGGTTTTTAGTAGGAAAAGCTATTTTTTCAATTTCACCAGTATATGTTAAATCTAATTCTTCCGTAGCAGAACCTGTTTCTTGTGCTTGAGCTGATAAGATAGCCATATCACTTCTTAGATTAAAATATGTGCAACGATCATTTTCATTATTAAAAATATAAATACGATCAAGTGAATCCATTACTTCTTTTTTATTAACAGTAAGTTTTGAAGCTTCTGGATCATTTAATTTATTAAGAAATAATTTATAATCTGGATAGGTAGCAATAGTTCTTGGCATACTAATATGTTCAGAACCTTTATTATTTTTTATATGAAAACGGCGTTCGCTAATATTAAAACTTATTTCATCATCACTAAGCCATTTTTTTATTTCTTGGACATATTTTTTTTGAATTAAAAGTCCATCTTCTCCAATTTTTTCAGCTATTTCATCATTAACAAAACTTACTAAGGCAAATTGATGTCCATTTAAGCCACATATATCTACTTTGCCATCATTTTTTTTCATATAAAGGCAAGATAATACTTCTTGATCATCACTAATACAAAAAGTTACTTTATCAAGTAATTCTTGAAAGTAATCCCCTGCCCAAAGTACAGAACCTTCTTCTGGAAAAGGTGGTAATGCTTGAAACCATACAGGATCAGAAATAGGAAGTTTATAAGAACGTCTACCTTGTTCTACTAAAAGATTATTTGTTTCTGTATCTAATCGAAGAACAATTTCACCATTTGGCAATCTTCTTAAAAGCTCTACTAAAGCTTTACCATTTACCCCTACTTGTCCTGCTTCTTCTACTTTTGCAGAATATGTTCCTGTAAATTCAATATTTACATCAGTAGACATAATAGTAATAGTATTATCTTCTTTTGCTTGAAGCCATACAGAACGCAAATATTGTGCTCCTGCTTTTACAGGTATAATAGAAGCTGCTTTTATGAAACCGTTAATGATTTCTTCTTTTGTAATGGTTACTAACATTAATATATTCCTTTAATAGTTAATATGTGTTTGTTACTTTGTTCCTAACTATGATAACTTTTTTATTTAATTAGTTTAATTAATGAACATTTTTAGGAACACAAGTAACAGAAGTAACAAATTTTATTTATTTTACATATAAAATGTGTTTTTTACATTGGTTTGTTACTTCTGTTACTAAGTTGTTCATAATTTTGTTCGTAACTCTTAAATCTTCAATCTTTTTGATAGAATGAGCTATTGTTGAATGGTCTTTTCCACCAAAAATTTTACCAATTTCCATATACGTTTCTCCTAAAATTTCTCGACATAAATAGATAGCTAAATGGCGAGCTTCTACTATTCTAGGAAAACGTTTTTTTCCTTTTAAATCTTTAACCGTATACCCATATTCTTGGGCTACAATGCTTATTATTGCATCAGGATTTATAACAAAATTTTGCCCTTGTTTTGAAATAATTCTTTCAATTTCATTTGTATCAGGCATTTTATTTGTTTTTATTATATACAATTTTATATGGTTTAATATTACTTGTATATTTCTAAAACCAGAACTACGTCTTGCAATATTAAGGCATTGTTCTTTTGTTAGTTTTATATGTTCTTGTTCTGTTTGTTGTTGAATATACCGTACGCGTATATCAAGATCAGGTTCTTGCATGGTAAAGCATAAACCCATAGAAATTTTTGATTCTAAACTTTTTGGCAATTCAAGACAATTTTCATCAGTATTTAATGTAGCAATAATAATAATATTTTTTGTTATTAAGTTTTCAATATGATAAGTTACTTGTTCAGCTATATTTTTATTTTTTGCTAAACTTTGTATATCATCAAAAATAAAAACCTTTGTTAATTCTTCTAATTCAAATTTTTCTTTTATTTCTTGTTGTGATAAAAAAAGTAAATCACCTGATTTAATACTTTTTATTACTTTTGGATAAAATTTACATAAGCTTTTAACAAGATGGCTTTTTCCAGTTTCTGTTTTACCTTTTAATAAAATAGGGTTGAAAGTAAAAGGAATTTGTTCATTTAAATAGGCAAATAATGCGTTTAATGTTTGAATAATTTCTGCATTTTTTTGATTGATTAATACTTCTTCAAAAAAGAGCGTTTTATCCAAATTTTATACCACCTTTTTACCTTTAACAGATAAATTATAGCTTAAAAATGAAAAATAGACAAGTTTTTTTTATAGACTTAGTCCCCTACATAAAAAATTTAAATTTGTCTTACAGTTGATTTTATGGCGTGCTATTTTGCTTTATAAATAACAAAAAATTTTTTAACCTCATTTATACAGCTTTTTTCTTTTTTTTCTTTGGGGGAAATGATTTCCCCCAAACCCCCTCAATCAAGTAAATTTATTGAAACAAGTTTCAATAAATTTACTTACTTTTAGTGCATGAGTAAAAAGTCTTTTTTCTCAAAAAATGAAAAAGTTATTTATAATATATTGAGTATAACTATTTTTTTATGCTCTTATATTATAATTATTTTTCTATTTGAAATAACTATAAAAAAAATCTCTTTTGCACGCAAAAGAGATTTTAGAGTAAAAAGTTTTGAGGGGAGAGTTTGAGAGGTGAACTTTTTCAAAAGTTCTCCTCTCAAGAAAAAAAATAAAAAAACAAAAATAAAACTACCAAGTTTCGGAAATAATATTAGTGGTTAAACTTGCTTGAATGAGTTCTTCTTGACTTGCAGTTGCAGAGCCTACTTTTTCTACAACAATGCCAGCAGCAAGGGTTGCTATATCACAGGCTTGTTTTGTGGGTAAATTTATGGAAAGACAACTTGCTAAGGTTGCAATAACTGTATCACCTGCACCTGTTACATCAAAAACTTGTTTAGCAGAGCTTTTGACATGATAAATTTCTTTTGTATTTTTTTGGAAAAGTGCCATACCATCAGCACCTAAGGTTATGAGAAGATAGTCACTTTTAAGATCTTTTACTAATTTATGTCCTTGCTGTATAATTTCTTCTTTTGTTTTTAGTTTAGTATTAGCTAGTTCTGCACTTTCTTTGTGATTTGGGGTAAGTAAAAAGGCATTATGATAAAATGCTTTATTTTGTGGTTTTGGGTCAATAAAAATTTTAGGTTTAGGTA
The DNA here is from genome assembly GCA_029258655.1 of Mailhella sp. GTDB lineage: Bacteria > Desulfobacterota > Desulfovibrionia > Desulfovibrionales > Desulfovibrionaceae > Taurinivorans. Next base: position 4,309 of record JARHYD010000067.1, on the reverse strand, counting down.
AATTTTGTTTTTTTGCTATGGTATAAATATTTTCAATGAGTTCTTGATGTAAAAGACCTTTTCCATAATCAGATAAAACAATTACAGGATAATTTTTTAAACAATAGCTAATATTTTCTAATAGATTTTGTTTGATTGTATTATTTATAGGTAAATCTATTTCTTCATCATAGCGAATAATTTGTTGATTACGAGCAAAAACACGAGATTTTACAGTACTTGGGCGTGTTTTATCGGGGATTAAATATGTTTCAATTTTTTCTTGTTGGAGAAGATTTTCTAAAATAGTTGCTGTATAGTCTTCTCCTACTACGGAAATAATAGCACATTTACCACCTAAGGCATTAATATTTCGAGCTACGTTTCCTGCTCCACCTAAAATATTTCTTTTTCGTTCAATTTTTACCACAGGGACAGGAGCTTCTGGCGATATTCTTGTGGCATCACCTTCATAATAGGCATCAAGCATAATATCGCCTATAACAAGAACTTTTGCATTATCTAGTTGTAAAATTGCATTTTTCATTTTGTGTAATATTTTTATATATTTTTTATAGTTATTTTTTGAAAATATTTATTATTACATAAGGAAAATAATAGGTTGGAAATATGGAAAAATAAGAAGTTATTTTTAGCCTCTAGTTAATTATTATAATTTTATTGTATTATGTTTTTATAATGTTTTTTGTTTAATGATAATATTTTGTTAAGTATATTGTAAAAAATTTTATATTTTCTTCCTTATAAAAATTACGTTATATATTTATAAGGAAGAAAAATATAAAAAATATTAATCTATTTCTTTGCTTTCAATGGAAAGAACACTTAAAATATATAGAAGTTCATCTTTATTTTTATAATTAATTTTTATACTTCCTTTATCTTCTGTTCCTTTTATAGTAGCTTTTTTATGGAAAATATCTTTCAATTTTACATCAATATTTTTTATAGCTTGGCAAATTTCTGTATTTTCTTTTTTTTCTTTTTTCTTAGGTGCTATATAATTTTGCATTAATTCAGCAGGAAAAGATCCGTGTTCTTTCCAATAATCAAGGGCTTTTTCTACTTCACGTACACTTAAAGAATGTTCAATAATTGAACTGCATAAAAATTGTTGATCATGTGGATTTGTTATACAAAGTAATGCTCTGCCATGCCCTGCTTTGATTTCATTATTGACAATCATACGCTTAATATTTTCTGGTAAGCTAAGAAGTCGTAATGTGTTTGCAACATTGGAACGGCTTTTTCCTATTTTTTCTGCAAGTTCTTCTTGTGATAAATTATGGACAATTCGAAGTTGATTTAGTGCTTCTGCTTCATCAATGGCATTTAAATCTTCTCGTTGTAAATTTTCAATTAAGGCAATGGTCATTGCTTCGGTATCTGTATAGTCACGTACTATAACAGGTACTTCATTTATTCCTGCCATTTTTGCAGCCCGAAAGCGACGTTCTCCAGCAACAATTTCGTATTTGATATGTTCAGAACCTTCATAAGGACGAACAATTAATGGTTGGACAATACCTTGATTTTTTATAGAATTAGCTAATTCTTTTAAGCTATCTTCATTGAATTTTTTTCTAGGTTGATGTTGATTTGCTTTAATATCCATAACATGGACAAGGATAATATCGCTATCATTGGTATTTTCATGTACAGTTTCTGTTGTATTAAAAATCTGATTTATACCACGACCAAGACCACCAATTCCAATTTTTTTATTGCTCATAATAAACCTAATTTTTTATTTTATAATTTTTCTGGATTCTACTTCTTTTGCCAGTGCCATATATGCTTCTGCACCTTTTGATTTTATATCATAATGTAAAATAGTTTTTCCGAAACTTGGGGCTTCTGATAAACGTACATTACGAGGAATAATACTATTAAAAATTAATTTTGGAAAACAACGTTCTGTTTCACTTTTTACTTGACGAGCAAGTTTATTTCTTGCGTCATACATGGTGAGTATTACCCCAAGTAAGTTGATATTTGGATTGAGTTTTTTCTTTATTTGTTCATGGGTTTGTAAAAGTTTTACAATTCCCTCTAAAGCGAAAAATTCGCATTGCAAAGGAATAATTAATTCTTCTGCAAAACAGAGAGCGTTTAATGTAATAAGTCCTAAAGAGGGAGGACAATCTAAAATAATATAATCATATTTATCAAGTAATGGTGAAAGTAATTCTTTAAAATAATATTCGCGATTTTCTTTATCAACAAGTTCTAATTCTAATGCAGCTAAATCGGTACTTGCTGGTAATAAATGGTGATAATCTATTCCAGTTTCTAAAATAGCTTTTTGTAAATTGTTACTATCCACTAATGCTGTATATAAATTATATTTATTATTTTTTGTATCTAATCCTAAGGCACTAGTGGAATTAGCTTGAGGATCACAATCTACTAATAAGACTTTTTTTTCCATTATAGCTAAAGAAGCAGAGAGGTTTACCGCTGTGGTAGTTTTTCCTACTCCGCCTTTTTGGTTTGCAATAGCAATAACTCTTGTCATACTTTTTATGCTCCTTTTTTAGGAAAATAGAGGAAGATTGATTTTTTTGCAAGCAATAATGTTTCACGTGAAACAAAAAAGATAAATTAAAGTGTGTTTTTAAAATAATTTTATTCTATCTTTTTTTGGTTATACTGTCTTTATTGGTAATTTCCTTTATTGTAACGGGTAAAGCGAAATTATCTTCCTAAAATTCCCTTAATCAGGTAAATTTATTGAAATATGTTTCAATAAATTTGCTTATTTTAGAGTATGAGTAAAAAAATCTTTTTTCTCAAAAATAAAGAAAGTCTTTGTTTTTATCTTATAACTATACGTATTTTCAATACCACTATATTATAACTCTTTTATTTTCATTATTAGAAAACAGAGTTTTTATTATACATAATTTGGAAACAGACCCTAATTTTGTGTGTTATTTTATAGAAGTATTAAATGATATTTTTTAATATTAACTATATTAAATAATAATATATTTTTATACTAAATTGTTTCACGTGAAACATTGTATATATTATTTTTATATGTAAAATATTCTATGATAACAATATGTTAATAAATTATGCACAAAGTTAGGAACAATTAAAATATAAAATGTTTCTAATAATAATTAGGAACAAAATAAGGAACAAATTAGGTAACAAAATAAAATTAAATTGTTTATAACTTATTTTGAATAATAAAATTATTGAAATTTTTTATTTTTTAATGCAAAAAATCGTATTTATTTTATAATAAATAAAAAATAAAAATATAATTAAATAAAATAGTTATATAGTTATAAACAAAATTAGGAACAATTTTATTTTTAATTGTTCCTAATATAAATTATTGATTATTTTTTTTGATTAAGAAAATAGAGTTTATGATAACATTGATTTTATTTTTTTGGAAATTATGGTGTATTTTCAAATTATTTAGAATTATTAAACTTTGTTCTCTGATAATATAAATAAAATATTTGTAATACAATTACAGTGGAAAATATTTATAGTTACGTAAAAAAAGGGCTTTTTTATTTTTAGGAGAAAAAATTTTTTACTAATGCCTAACATAGGCAAATTTATTGAAATAAGTTTCAATAAATTTGCTTGATTGAGGGGGTTTGGGGGAAATCATTTCCCCAAAAGAAAAAATAAAATAAAATGAACTTGGAAAAATACCTTAATTATAAAAAAATAAAAAGACACTCTATATAATATATTGAAAATAAATTTTTTTAGTTTTGTTTAAAAAAAATAAACTGCCTATTTTTGTTCATAGGCAGTTTATTTATGTAGTATAAGGGAAAAATTATGCATTTAATTTTTCTAAAAGATAAATAATTGTTTCACTAAGAATTTCAACAGATTTAGCTGTTTCTTCTCTATTTAATTCATCTTGTTGTTCTTGTTTATTGATAAACGTTGGATTTTTTAATGGATTTGAATAACTGCTCATTGGTACTATCATATTATGAACACCAAAATATCCCATAATAGTACTTTGAACATGGGCAGATTCACCACGTCTAGCAGTAATAATTGCAGCACCTACTTTTTTTGCTAAGGCTTTTTTAGGAAGAAGTGGAGAGGTTGTTCTTTCTAAAAAAGCTTTTAGTTCTGCTGTCATATTAGCATAATATACTGGACTTGCTAAAATAATAGCATCTGCCACTGACATTTTTTTTATCCATTCATTAATATTATCATCATTATAGGCACAAAAACCTGTTTTAGTGCAAGATTGGCAAGTTATACAGCCATGCAATAATGATCCGCCAACTTGAATAATTTCAGTATAATATCCTTT
>JARHYD010000049.1 GCA_029258655.1 Mailhella sp. | reverse complement strand
AGTAGCCTCTGTTTTATATGGTTATGGTACAAAGGAAGAATTTGCGGAATATAAGACAGATTTTGTTATTAATACAGTAAAAGATTTAGAAAAATTCCTTTTAAGCTAAAAAATGAATAATATTAGGGTGTTTTTAAATTAATATTATTTTTTTGGGGGAAATGATTTCCCCCAAGCCCCCTCAATCAGGTAAATTTATTGAAATAAATTTCAATAAATTTACCTATGTTAGGGCATGAGTAGAAAGTTTTTTTATAAAAAAGTTATTTATTTTCGCATAGTAATCATGAGTATTTTCTAATACTATTGTATTGTTTATTATAGTTAGATGTATATAAATAAGAAAAAATATATTATTTATATATATTATTATATATTTATAATAAGGATAATTGATTATCAAAAATAGTGTTGATATTTTTTTCTGTGATAGTAGCTTTTGAAGGAATTTGTCCTAAGAGCAAGGGGCTTTTGGGGTCGTGTTTACTTTTGTTGTTTTCAAGGTATTCATCTTTAAAAGCAGCGTAACAATAAATACATCCATTAAAACAACTATTGTACATACCAATATCAAAACTTTTGGTACACCCACAACCTTCTCTTTGTCCTTTATCTTTTTCTGCTATGATAGGGTCTTTTTTTATGGAATTGATAAGTTTTATATCAATACAACTAGCTGGATTAATAGAAAAGTTTTCAATATACATAGTTTCACCGGCACAAATTTCTAATTTTATATTATAGGATAAGCAGATTGTATGTAATGCTTTAATAAGTATAATTTGCTCTTGTTTGTTAGGTGAATACGCTTGAACTTTGTTGCATCGATAGAGATTTTTTTTATAAAGACTAAGAAAGCTAATAATAACTTTATTTGTGTATGGGGCAATATTTTTGCAAAGAATTTCAAAGTATTTGATATGATATTCAATAGTGTAGTGTTCATTAAGCAAAATAGGATCATAACGCCAAATAATGCGTTCTTTTCCAATAAGTTTGGATAATTGAATAAAAGTATTCACAAGGTAGCGTTTTCTAGGTAAATTAATTTCAATATCATTTGAATAAGAAGTAATAGTGTAGTGAAAATAATAAGGATATTCCTTTAGATTTACTAATTTTTTTAGCATAGGATAAGGGTTTTTAGTCCAAAAGACAAAAGCATCAGTAAATTCAAGATTAAGGGGAATTTTAGCTATTTGCAGGGGATTTCTAGGATTAGGCACATAACAAAACCCTTCTTTTAATCTTTGGAAGAACCAATCACTATAAAATGCGGGAATATCTGTTCTGCGGCTAACACTAATAATCATATAGGAAACGAAAAAACATATTGCTTAAATTGTATTAAATGGTTATGAGTAAAATCTGTGGAGTAATGGTATGCAAGACATAGGTTTAAAAAATTTAGCTTTTTCTAAGGAATTTATTGAAGCAATATTTATAGAAAAAACTATAAATAAAGCCATATTGTTATGGGAAAATATAACAATTATGGTTAATGATGAAACAGTACCTTTACTTCAAGAAAATAAAGACAATAAGACTTGTGTATTTTCAGCTTTAAAGAAAAAGTTTTCGATCAAAACATTTTTTAATCTCCAATTTTTAAATGGTTCATATAGTTTTGTGGGCGAAGATATTTGTATTGTTTGTTTAAGGTATTATCTTACAGAAAATAATACATTGCAAGCAACATTTACTTGGCAGAAAGTAGCACAGGCTTGGCAAATTGGGGCGATAAATTTTTATTGTGATATTGTTATGGAAGATAATCATAAGAATTTATTAACCATATCTCCTCGATTGTATTCATTATATACAGGAATGCAAGCGGGAATTTTAAGATGTTCTGTAACATTATCCATATTAGAAGCCACAGATTTTTTTTATAAGAAATTTAATTTTTCAAAAATAGAGTTAGAAAGTCGTTATGAGAATAATTTATTATCACTTATTAGCCCACAAGATAGAGAATCTTTTCAAAAAATAATAACAGATTTGCGTCAAGGTGATTATTTTGAATTTGTAACAACATTTTTAATAAATAATGCGTCAATTTTTGTATTTTTAACTGGTGAGTTAATCGAGCAGAATGGTAAGCAGTATGTAGATATTTTAGTTACAAATTCAGCACTTATTAAGCGAAAAAAGGAAAAAATTCAAAAAGCAGCAGAAGAGATTAATTTTATTTATAATAGTATACCAAGTGTTGTTTTTCGTTGTTCTTTTAGTGAAGAAAGGATTATTTCTTTTGCTAACCAAGCTTTTTATGATTTTATAGAATATAGTGAAGAAGAATTTTCGGATAACTTTGCGAATTCTTTTAGTCAAATAATGGTACAAGATGATAGTATTTTTGTTTGGCATACCATATCAAAAAACATTTTTTTGAATAAAGAAGAACCTATTTTAGTAGAAACAAGAATAAAAACAAAAAATAATAGTATTAAGCATTTAGTGTTGAGAACACGGTTAATGTATAATGAGGAAGGAGTACCATATCTTTATTGTGTAGGATATGATAGAACAGAAGTTTATCAATATGAAGAAGATTTGCAGCTTGCAAAGCAAAAGTTAGAATTAGCGGTAGCACATTTAAATATTTCATTTTGGGAATATAATCCAAGAACGGGCAATGCATATATTACACGATTTAAAAGTGATAAAACGTGTAAAGAAGAAATTAATAATTTTGTATCGTTTATGTTAGATAAGAATTTAGTGGACCCAGATTATTTTGAACTTTTTTGTGATTTGCATGAGCGATTAGCTACTGGGGTATCGTATGCAGAGGCAAATATATTACTTTTGCAAGGAGAAAATCAAGAGCGAGTTTGGAAGAAATTTCGTTATTCTACAATATTTGATAATGATAAAAAACCATTGCTTTGTATAGGCACGAGTGAAGATATAAATGCCTATATGGAAATAAAAAATAAACTTGCCATAGCCACACAGCAAGCAGGTATAACTATTTGGATATATAATATTCAAACAAATGAAATTTCTGTTGAAAATGATACAATGACTAATTTCCCAATGCAAAGTATGGTAAAACATTATCCAGAAAATCGTATTGAATCAGGTGCAATTTTTAGTGAAGATATAGAAACCTATCGTACTTTTTATAATAATATTCGAGAAGGCATTCCAAATGGTTCATGTGAAATACGGGTTTTTGATTATAAAAAGCAGGAGTATACGTGGGTAAAATTAAACTATACATTAATGCTAGATTATAAAAATGAGCCAGAATTTGCCTTAGGAACAGCCATTGATATAAGTGAGATAAAAAAAGCAGAGGCACAATATAAAGAACAAGTACAGCTTTGGGAAATAGCCCAACATAATACTTTTGGTTGTTTAGTATTTAATGTTAACACGAAAAAAATTATTAAAAGTCGTTTAGGAAAATTTAATGATATAGCAACAAATGATATAGATATAGAATTAGCACGTTTTAAGCAATTTATTTTGAAAAAAGACCAGCAAGAACAATTTGAAAAAATGGTGGATTTAGATACCATTATAACAAATTATAATAATGGGATAACCGTATGTTCTTGTATTTTTCAGGGTCGTTTTTATAATAAGCCTATGTGGCTTGAATGTGAAATGAAGGTAATGAAGCATTATGAAACAGGGCAGTTATTAGCATTTCTTTCTTTGCATGATATTACTAATAGCACATTAAAAGCGAAATTTGCAGAAGTTTGTTTATTATATCAAATAGATTTTATTTTTCAAATTGATTTAAAAAATGATACATATAGTTATTGGGCAGAAAATAATACATTTGATAAAGAAGTAGAGGAAAATCTTGTTGGTTTATATTCGTATGATGCACCAAGAATTTTATCATATTATGCAGTAGAAGAAGACAGATCAAGAATTATTTATGAAATGAGTTTATCAAAAATTGTATCTCGTTCTTTAGAAGGGAATAATTTTGAAATAGGTTGTCGATTTGTTAGAAGAAGAAACGGACAAGAAGAAATTCGGTATAAACGTTTTCATATTTTTTTATATGATGAAATTTTACAAACAATTTGTATTGGCTGTATGGATATTACAGAGCTTTCTCTTGAAGAGCAAAGAAGAAATGATGAATTATATCAAGCACTAGAAAATACACGGCAAGCAAATAGAACCAAAAGTTCTTTTTTAGCGTCAATGAGCCATGATTTAAGAACACCGATGAATGCTATTATAGGAATGACTAATTTAGCTCTTTCAGATTTAAAAGATGATAAACAAATAAAAGAAAGTTTAGATATTATAAAATCAAGTTCTAATCATTTATTAAATCTTTTAAATGATATTCTTGAAATGGTAAAAATAGAAAGTGGAAAAATGTCGTATAGCAAATCTGTTTTTTCTATAAAAGAAGTAACGCAAAGAGCTTGTGATGTTTTTATAGTTCTTGTAAAGCAAAAAAATATAACATTTAAGCTTTCTTTTGAAGATATAGTACATGAATTTGTGGAAAGTGATGAAACGCGTTATCAAAGAATTATTTCTAATATTATTAGCAATGCATTAAAATTTACTCCGCAAAATGGTAGTGTTTCTGTATGTGTTAAGGAAGTATTAACCATTAGGAATAATATAGCTCAATTTCTTATTACAATAAAAGATACAGGTATAGGTATTCCAGAAGAACAATTACAATTTATTTTTGATCCATTTCATAGAGTAGAAAGCTCTATGATTAGTAAAATAGAAGGTTCAGGGCTTGGTCTTGCCATTGTAAAAGCATTGGTAGAGGGCTTAGGTGGAACTATAAAGGTAGAATCTGTGATAGATAAAGGAAGTACCTTTATGTTGGATCTTCCTTTTGCTGTGGAAAAGAAGAAAAATGAAGGTGAGATAAATAAAGCAGAAAAAGCCCAATCATATAGTTTTCAAGATATATCAGCCTTGTTGGTAGAGGATCACCCTATAAATATTGTAGTAATAAAGAAAATGCTTGAAAAATTGGGTATGAAAATAACCATAACGAAAAACGGAAAAGAAGGTGCAGAAACTTTTATAAAATCCGATAAAAATACTTTTGATATAATTTTTATGGATTTGCAAATGCCAGTATTAAATGGTTTTGACGCCACAATAGCCATACGGGAATCAAATCACCCAAGGGCAAAAACTATTCCTATTGTCGCTATGACTGCAAATACCTTTGAAGAAGATATAAAAAAATGTTTTGAAGTAGGAATGAATGGACATATAGCAAAACCTGTTATTAATGATATGTTAATAAAAACATTATTAACATTAGGTATTGGGTATTTAATGGATTAATATGGAATAGAGATTTTATGCCAGAATTACCAGAAGTAGAAACAGTAGCAAGAACATTAGCTCCAGATATATTGGGTAAAAGAATAATCAATTTTTCTTGTTTAAATGAAAAATCGTGGCAAGATGATATAGCTTATACTTTTTTTAAAGAGCAAACCCCTTGTATTAAAAAAGTTGGTAGACGGGGAAAACTGCTTTTGCTCTATTTTGACGAAACAGAATATACTCCAGAATATGATAATGAAATTATTTATGGTTTAGCTTTTCATTTAAAAATGTCGGGTAGGCTTTTTTATTACCCAGCATTAAAAGAAGTGGAAAAGCATACGCGTCTTATTTTGCATTTAGAAGATAATTCTTGTGTTTTTTTTGATGATATAAGAAAATTTGGCTATGCACGCTTTTTTACAAATAAGAGCAAGGAAAAATGGAGCTTTTGGGAAAAACTTGCCAAAGATCCTTTAGAGTTAACAAGTGAGGAATTTGTTTCCTTATTGTTAGGGAAAAATGCAAGTATAAAATCTTTATTATTACAGCAAGATATTATTTCAGGAATTGGAAATATCTATGCAGATGAAGCTCTTTTTCAAGCAAAAATCTTACCTTACAGACAAGCAAATACTATAACAAAAGAAGAATTAATTCTTTTACATTCTTGTCTTGTAGCAGTATTAGAAGAATCCATTGCATTTTGTGGTAGTAGTATAAAAGATTATCGTACAGCAAAAGGTGATGTAGGCAGTTTTCAAAATAAATTTAATGTTTATGGCAGGCTTGGGGAAAAATGTTTTTTATGCCAACATACTCTTGAAAAAAAGAAAGTAGCAGGCAGAACAACAATTTTTTGTCCTTATTGTCAAAAATAAAATTACTAAACTTTTTAAGTAATTGTCCGATAACTATATTCAAGAATAAAAAAGATAAGTTATTTTTTTTTGGTATGATTTTTGCAAAAACTATCAAAAAATATTTTATAGGTAATAATTTCCTTGTGAGGTTTTTATGTCAAATACAATATCTGGTGGAATTAGTTTTGGCGGTATTGGTTCTGGTATGGATATGAATGCCATAGTTGGACAGCTTAAAAAAGTACAAGAAATTCCAGTAAACAGACTTACACTTACAAAAGCCGAAAATGAGTATCGTATTAATGCGTTAGAAGCTGTTCTTAAACAAATGCGTGAATCTAACAGTATTTTGAAAAAATTTAATACTCCGGGGAAAATGTTAAGTTTGAATATTGAAAGTTCAAACGAAGGTGTTGCGTCTGCTACTATTGTAGGTAATGCAGACCTTACCGAAAGTTCATATAAGATTGATGTAAAACAACTTGCAAAATCTTCTATTTATACATTAGAAAAAACTTTTGATAAGAAAGATTCCGTTATTACGACAAAAGACGGTAAATTTAGTTATACATATAAAGGGGAAAAAAGAGAAATAGACGTTCCAGCAAATACTACGTTGGAACAGTTTGTAAAACGTCTTAATAACGACTCTTTAAACCCTGGTGTAAAAGCTTCCATTGTAAAAAATGGTAGTGGCTATGTACTTCAAGTTCAAGGTAAAGATACAGGTAAGGAATCAGAACTCTTTATTTCTTCAGATTTGGATGGTTTTTCTTCTTCTGGTGGTTCTGCTCTTTTTACAGGTAAAGAAACTGTTATTAGTACAAGTCAACAATCTTTTGCCTATGAATATAATGGTAAAAAATATAGTTTTGATGTAAAAGCTGGTATGACTGCAGAACAGTTTGTGGAAGAATTTAATAAAGATACCAAACAAGATGCTGTTCAAGCAAAGCTTGTTCGTGAAGGTTCTGATTATAAAATTAAATTTTTTGATAAAAGTTCAGATACGGAGTTAACTAATAAAGAGTTAACAAATATGTCTGGTCCAGATATATTAACAAAAGGTACTACTCTTTCTGGAAAAAATTCTGTTGTAAGTACAAGTGCAACTACATTTACTGCTCAATTTGCAGGTGGAAAAAATGTAAGTGTTAATGTTTCTGCAAATATGACTTTAGATAAGTTTGTAGAAGAATTTAATAAAAATAATCAAGGAATAAAAGCAGAGCTTGTGGGTAATGGTTCTGGTTATACTGTACAATATAAAGATGATAAAGGTGAAGTAATTAAACCAGAACAAGCTAATGGTATTCCTAGTTTATCTGTAACAGCAGGTTCTAAAGATAACTGGCACGTACAACACGCTCAAGACGCTATTTTTAAATTAGGTGGTCAAAATAGAGAATTTACTTCTGATACAAATAAATTAACAGAAGTTGTTGAAGGTATGGAAATTACCCTTAAAAGTGAAGGGGAAACAGTTCTTACCGTTGCATCAGATAGAAGTAAATTAAAAGAAAATATCCATGAAGTTGTTGACGCTATTAACTTAATTAAAAAGACAGTTCTTGAACTTTCAAAAGTTGATGAGAAAAAAGAAACTACAAAGCCAGAAGATGGGGAAATGTCTTCTCAACTTACATGGCAAAAAGGTAGTGCTTTAACTGGGAACTATGGTATTCAGCTTTTCTTATCTGATTTCAATAAAGTTACTACGAGCATGGGTGGTGGCTTTAGAAAGAAAAGTGATGTTAATGATATTTTTGGTGATGCCTTTACCGTATTAAGTGAAATAGGCATTAAAACCAATGCTAAATCTGGTGACCCAAACTTTGGTTTATTAGAAATTGATGAAGAAGCATTAGATAAAGCTCTTGCAGATGATCCAGATGCAGTTATGGAACTTTTATCTTCACCTTTAGGTGGTACAACTCCTTCTAATGAATTTACTGTGGCTTCTGCTGGTTTACACGCAAGACCAGGAACTTATGAAGTAACTTATGATGTTGATGCTAAGGGACACGCTACTAATGTAAAAATTAATGGTGTATTAGCACAAACTGACCCTCAATACCCTGGTCGTTGGACTGTTGGTGATCCTAAAAACCCAGCAGTTGGTGTTGCTATTCAATTCCCAACTAGTGGTGGTATGAAACCAGGAACAGGTAATAAAAGTGAAATCCGTATTAGACAAGGTAAGATTAATGAAATGGCATCATTTATTGATCGTGAACTAGTACAAAGTGATGTAGCTGGTGTAGAACAAGGTAAAATCCCTACCATTATTTCTGGTTTCAAAAAGACTATTGAAAATGTAGAAGCAAAAATTAAATTAGAAACAGAACGTATTGCTCAATGGGAAAGACGCGAACGTTTAAAATTCTCTCGTTTAGAAGAAACATTAACAAAATACAACCAACAAATGGGTTCCATTGCTTCTATTGCAGGCGGAATGATGGCTGGGGCTAAATAAGTAAGGTATAGAGGTAAGTAATGATTAACGCAACTCAATCGTATAGAAATGCGCAAGTAAATACTGTTGGCAGAGCAGAAGTAACGCTTATGCTCTATGATGGGTTATTACGCTTTTTAGATTTGGCTGCCGAGAACATGAAACAAAAAAATATTCAGGCAAAAGGTAATTACATTTCACGTGCTTTAGATATTATTAATGAACTGGACTGTACTTTAAACATGGAACAGGGAGGCGAAGTTTCTAAAGGCTTGCATAATCTTTACCTTTTGATGAATAAAAATCTTCTTATGGCTAACTTGAAAAATGATCTTGAGTTATTGCAAAGTGTTAGAAATAATATGCAAGTAATTCGTGATACTTTTTCAGAAGCTATGCAAACTCCCGAAGCAAAACAAGTTTTAGCTAAAATGGGACCTGTAACACAAGGTACTGCTACTTCTGGTTTTTCTGCTACTATGGCAGGTGGTAGTATTCAAGAGCGTTCTAAACAAATAAAAATAGCACAAGAACGTGCTGAAGCTATTGAAATAGTTAAGAAAAAATTAGAGCAAGCAAAAACTGATGAAGAAAAAATGCTTGCTAAAAAAGAATTAGAAGAACTTTTAGGAAATGGCATTGTAAAAACTGCTACTAAACCCGTTTCTATGGCAATGGCACAAAAAGCAAGTAGGGCTTTTGTACAACAACAAAATGCAATAAATAATTTGGGACAAATGTCTCACTCTGTTCCCTCACAAACAGGAGAACAATTTGCAACGCAATTACAAAAGCAAAATGCACTATTAAAAGAAAATGAAGAAAAAGCAAAAACAGAAAATAATGCATTAGAAAATCAAACCCTTACTATGCGTCAAAGTCAAGAAACAATTAATATGTCGGATTCTGTTATTGAGCAAAAGCCGTTACAGCAACCAACATTAAAATCTTCTGGTCTTTTAAGTAAAAAAATATCTTTATATAAAAATGCATAAAATTTGCATGAAAAAGTAAAAAAAAACTTCTCGAAAGAGAAGTTTTTTTTATGTCCAATAATATTATAATCTTAGGGTGTGTTTCTAAATTAATTTTATTTTTTTTTCTTTTGGGGGAAATGATTTCCCCCAATCCCCCTCAATTAAGCAAATGTATTGAAATACGTTTCAATACATTTGCTTATCTTAGGTATTAGTAAAAATTTTTTCTCTTAAAATAAAAAAGTTTTTTGTTTTTATATCGTAACCATAAATATTTTATTATAAGTATTTTCTAATACTATTATATTAGGGTGTGTTTCTAAAATATTTATAATTATTTTAACATATTAGACTGATAAAATAAAAAATTATAAAGGCATTGTCTTAAAAGGTTTCACTCTCTGGAAGCGAGGAGCAAAGCGACTTGCTGAAAAAGTGTGTACCAGAAAGAACTCTTGGGAGGCATTGCTTGGGGGTGCAGGGTATAAGCTAATAGGGGAAATCCCCCTTAGTATTGTTGTCTAATTCTCTAAACCTCGTAAACTTTCACCCTCGCTTGAGCCATTATGACACAGGAAGTTACGGATAAAGATAGGGTACCCCCCAAAAGAAAAACTACAATGCGATTAATTAAGAAACATACTTTAAAGGAATATTAAATAAATGAATAGATTGTTACAAAAATGTAAAAATATTTTTGAGGTTTTCCTTATTTGACACAATGGGTTTTGTAATGTATTATTTTTTTTATATACGTTTTAGTAAAAAATAAACTTTTGGAGGATATATGAAAGCCTATTATGAACAGGACGCAGACCTTTCAATTTTAAAAGGTAAAACTGTTGCAATTATTGGATATGGTAGTCAAGGTCATGCTCATGCACAAAATTTACGTGATTCTGGTGTAAATGTTGTGATTGGTCAACGTCCAGGTGGAGCTAACTATGAATTAGCAAAGCAACATGGCTTTGAACCTCTTAGTGCAGCTGAAGCTGCAGAAAAAGCTGATTTGATTATGATTTTATTGCCAGATCAATATCAAGCAGCTGTGTATAAAAAAGATATTTTACCACATCTTAGTGCAGGAAAATCACTTATTTTTGCACATGGTTTTAATATACATTTTGGACAAATTGAAGCTCCTAAAGATGTTGATGTTTTTATGATTGCACCAAAAGGTCCTGGACATTTAGTACGCCGTACGTATACTGAAGGTGGTGGTGTGCCTTGTCTTGTTGCTGTATATCAAGATGCAACAGGGGAAGCATATAAAAAAGCTCTTGCTTATGCAAAGGGTATTGGTGGTACGCGTTCTGGAGTTATTGAAACTACATTCCGTGAAGAAACAGAAACCGACCTTTTTGGTGAACAAGCAGTTTTATGTGGTGGTTTATCTGCTCTTATTAAAGCAGGCTTTGAAACCCTTGTTGAAGCTGGTTATCAACCAGAAATTGCATATTTTGAATGTATGCACGAAGTAAAACTTATTGTTGATCTTATGTATGAAGGTGGCCTTGCTAAAATGCGTTATTCTATTTCTGATACAGCAGAATATGGTGATTACAAAACAGGACCACGCATTATTACAGCAGAAACCAAAAAAGAAATGCGTCGCGTTTTAGATGATATTCAACAAGGACGTTTTGCTCGTGATTTTATTTTAGAAGCTCAAGCAGGATACCCAATGTTTAAGGCTACTCGTCGTATTGAGGCAGAACATCAATTAGAAGAAGTTGGTACACGCTTGCGTGCAATGATGCCTTGGCTTAAAAAATAATTATTATAATGGGGCAATTATATTGCCCCTATTTTTTAATATTATATAAAGCATTTTGGATAATTTTTGTTATCAGATTTTTATGTTATTTAAGTAACAACTTGTTATTATTACTAATTAATTGAGTATACGTGTATTGTTATAAAATAGTTAGCTTATTATATTGAATAAATTAAAAATTCCCTACTTACTATTTTATGTAATAATTTTGAAATACATTAAAATTTTAAAAAGAAAAATTATATTAATAAAAATATATTTTAAAAGTTTTTGAAAGAGGGTTGAGGGGGAAAACTTTTGCAAAAGTTTTCCCCCTCATTAAATCTAAAATAACATGGTATGAGGAAAATATTATGTCCATTCGTTCAGAATATACTGATTCGCTTAATTTTTATGGTAAAGAAACTCCCCATAGCCTTATTGAAAAATTTGGTTCACCTTTATATGTTTATAATGAAAATGTGTTGCGTGAAAGATGTAAGGATCTTGTATCCTTATGTAAAACTGATGGCTTGCATATAAATTATTCTGCCAAAGCAAATGCTAATCCTCATTTATTAAAAATCATAAAAGACGAGGGCTGTCTTGTTGACGCTATGAGTCCCGGAGAGCTTTTCCTAGATATGAAAGTGGGCTATAAACCACAAGAAATTTTGTATGTTTGTAATAATGTTAGCCAAGAAGAAATGAAAAATGCTTTAGAAAAAGGTGTTCTTATTAGTGTGGATTCTTTATTGCAAGTGGAACAGCTTTGTCAATTAAATCCCGGTGGTAAAATAATGGTTCGTTTTAATCCCGGTATTGGGGCAGGGCATAGTGCAAAAGTTGTGACAGGTGGAAAAGAAACAAAATTTGGTGTTGACCCAGAAAAACTCCCAGAACTTTTACAAATTTTAGATAAGTATAATGTAACATTAGCAGGTATTAATCATCATATAGGTTCTCTTTTTATGGAAGGGGAAAGTTACATTGCTGCTGCAGAAATTTTACTTGATTTAGCATTAACATTGCCTCATTTTGATGATTTAGAAATTATAGATTTTGGTGGTGGTTTTGGTATTCCGTATCATAAATATGAAAAACAAGAACGTTTTGATTTGCAAGCATTTAGCCAATTACTCAATGAAACCTTATCTTCTTGGGCAAAGGAATATCATTATAAAGGAAAATTTTATTTAGAGCCGGGTCGATATATTGCTGCCGAATGTGGCTTGATTTTAGGGACTGTATATAATACCAAAACAAATGGTATAAAGCCTTATGTTGGAACAGATTTAGGGTTTAACACATTAGCACGTCCTATGCTATACGATTCTTTCCATGATGTTGAAATTTATAGAAAAAATTTTGACGGACAAAAAATTGAAGAAAAAGAACAAACTATTGTAGGTAATATTTGTGAATCAGGTGATATTATTGCAAAAAATCGTGTATTGCCAGTTATAAAAGAAAATGATATTATCGCCATGCTTGATGCGGGTGCTTACGGTTTTTCAATGAGTTCCAATTATACACAAAGGTTAAAACCAGCAGAAGTGCTTATTCAAAAAGACGGTTCTGCAAAGCTCATTAGACGACGCGATACCTTTGACGATATTTTTGCAACAATTCCAGAATAAAATAGAAAAAGCACCTGTAATTTATGGGTGCTTTTTTTTATGTCTATGTTAATAAAATGGAAAAGTTTTTTTTCTGATATTCCTTATAATGAAATTTGGACGCTTGTTTGGCCTCAAACTGCAACAATGCTTTGCACTATTATTATTTCCTTAACTGATGTATATGTTGGAGGAAAAATAAATTCTAATGTGCAGGCTTCCATTGGCGTTGGAGCACAACTTCATGCGTTATTTATGGTTATTGGCACAAGTATTGGGGTTGGGGCTATTTCTGCTGTTAGTCAATCCTTAGGGGCAAGACGTTTTGGCAGAGCAAAAAAATACGCTGGTCTTGTTATTATTTATGCCGTTTTTATGGCTATTTTATTAGCTTTTTTAGGTTATGCATTTCGGTATCAAATAATGAATTTGTTACAGGTTCGAGAAGAAATGCTCGATACTGCAATTATGTTCTTTAATTTTATTTTATTTGCTCTTCCTTTTCAATATACTCATTATATTAGCACAACACTTTTTAGAGCAAATAAGGAAGTTATTAAACCCTTACTTATTATTATTGTTATTGCTGTATTTAATATTTTTGGGGATTTTGCATTAGGCTTAGGATATTTTGGCTTTACTGCGTATGGTGGGCAGGGTATTGCTTTTTCTACTTGGTGTTCGTATTTTTTAGGTGCAATTATTGCTATGGTTGCTCTTTATAAAAATAATATTTTTGAAAAATATATTTTTCCACAAGTTCGCTGGATGAAAAAAGCTGCTCCCTATCTTTTTAAGGTTGCATTACCAGCTATTACTATGCAATTTTTATGGCAATTTGGCTATCTTGTTTTATTTGCTATTGTTGCTGCATTGCCTGATAGCGTTTCTGCTTTGGCAGGGTTGACTGTTGGAGTGCGAATAGAAAGTATTTTATTTATGCCAGCAGTTGCTTTTAATGCTACTGCCTCTATTATGGTAGGCAATGCTTTGGGGGCAGGAAAAAAAAAAGAAGCTAAAAAAATAGGCTTGGCTATTATTATTTTTGGTTCTGTTTTAATGTCTTTTGTAGGGCTTTGTTTACTACCTTTTGTTGATAATTTAGCGTTAATTTTAAGCGATGATGTAAATGCTCAATGGAATATTGTTGCATATTTGTATATTAATATTTTTAGTACACCGTTTACCGTTGGGGGGCTTATTGTAAATGGTATTATGGTTGGTGCTGGAGCGACAATTTATGCTCTTTTTATTAACCCTATTTGTGTATGGTGTATTCGCTTGCCTCTTGGTTGGGTTTTGGCACATACCTTAGGCTATGGGCCTATTGGAGTATATGCTGCCATGCTTATTTCTATGGCAATTCAAGCTAGTTCTATGTTTTTTGTCTTTTTAAAGGCAAATTGGACACAATTTACTATGAGAAAAATAAAAGATTAGGATAAATTATGTTAGACTTTAAACCTGTTACATTGTCTTTACGTGATGAATATGAAAAACGTAGAGAACAATGTCCTGTAAAATCAGCTGATTATACTTTTACTAATTTGTGGGGGTGGGCTGATAAGTACGGACTTTCCATTGCTTTTACTGAACATTTTGCATTTATTCATCAAAAATTTCCCTATCATTGTATTTGGGCTCCTGTGGGAAATTGGTATAATTTGCAAATGGATCATTTTGAAAAACTTCTTCATTCTGTTTATGTGCCTTCTTCTGAAGATGTTCCAACTATGCATTTAGAGGATAGCTCTTTGCATGGAAAACTTTGTATGCATAGAGTAACTGATGATTTGGCACAATATATTCAACAAAATTATAAAAAAAATGTTGCTATTATTGAAGCTAAAGGACAATGGGAATATATTTATTCTCAACAAGATTTAGCAACCTTAGCTGGAAATAGATTTCATAAAAAGAAAAATCATGTCAATAGCTTTTATAAAAGTTATCAATGCGAATTTCATCCATTAACAACAGAAAATGGCGTTAAGGGTAGTTTAAATGATTTGTTGGAATTGCAAAATGAATGGTGCAAATGGCATGATTGCGAACATAGCCCTTCTCTTTATGCAGAAAATGATGCTGTTTTTAGAGTTATTGGTAACTGGGATAAACTTGGTAAACTTTTTGGTGGTTCATTTTATATTGAAAATCAAATGGTTGCATTCGCAGTTGGTGAAAGATTAGATGATAAAACCGTTGTTGTTCATTTTGAAAAAGCAAAAGCTGATTTTCGTGGTATTTATCAAGCAATAAATCATGCTTTTGTTAATAATTGTACAGACGGATATTCTTTTATTAATAGAGAACAAGATTTAGATGAAGAAGGTATACGAAAAGCGAAACTTTCTTATAATCCTGTGGATTTCTTGAAAAAAAGTACACTTGTCTTTACTATGTAAAAAGTGTATGTTGCTTATCATTATTATATTTTAGGAAATAAATATGAAAGTTGTAACCCGTTTTGCACCAAGTCCTACTGGACATTTACACATTGGCGGTGGTCGTACTGCTATTTTTTGTTGGTTATTAGCTCGCCATTTTGGTGGTGAATTTCGTCTTAGAATAGAAGATACTGATACAGAACGTTCAAAACAAGAATATACTGATTCAATTTTAGCCTCTATGAAATGGCTTGGGCTTGATTGGGACGGGGAACTTACCTATCAAAGTCAAAGAAAAGATGTTTATAATGCTTATGTTGATAAACTTCTTGCCTCTGGTCATGCATATTATTGCGATTGTTCTGTGGAAGAAGTAGAGGCTATGCGGGAAGTAGCCCGTGCTAAAGGAGAAAAACCTCGTTATAATGGTAAATGCCGTGAAAGAGGTTTGGAATATGCAGAAGGTAGGGTTGTTCGTTTAAAAGTTCCTAGTGAAGGTCGTGTTGTTTTTAATGATATGGTCAAAGGACATATTGCAGTTGATGTGAATGAACTTGATGATATGGTTCTTCGCCGTGCTGATGGTATGCCTACATATAATATGGCTGTTGTTGTTGATGATTATGAAATGGGCGTTACACACGTATTGCGTGGTGATGATCATGTTTCTAATACACCAAAACAAATTTTAATCTATCAAGCATTAGGATTAGAAGTTCCAACTTTTGGCCATGTACCTATGATTTTAGGTCCAGATAAACAAAAATTATCTAAACGACATGGAGCTAGAGCTGTTGTGGAATATCAACAAGATGGCTTGTTGCCAGAAGCTTTGGTTAATTATCTTGTGCGTCTTGGTTGGTCACATGGAGATCAAGAAATTTTTGGTCTTGAAGAATTAGTAAAACTTTTTGATGGCAATAATTTAAATAGTTCTGCTGCTGCTTTTGATCCAGATAAATTACAATGGCTTAATGGATATTATTTAAAAAATACGCCTCTTTCTAAAGCTGTTGCATTAACAACTCCTTTTATAAAAGAATTAGGCTTTTCTATTGAGGGAAAAAACATTGAAGCAGCAATTTCTCTTTATTTAGAAAGAGCAAGTAATTTAAAAGATTTGGCAGAACAAATTAAACCATTTTTACAAAATGCTAATGAAGTTATTATGGAAGAAAAAGCCATAAAAGCTATTGATGAACAAGGAAAGGAACAAATTAAAAATATCCTTGCTCTTATTCGTGATACAGAATTTTCTGTGGAAAATTTGGAAAAAGTTATCCATGATTATGTAGAAACAAGTGGTGTAAAATTTAAATTAGTTGGTACTCCTTTGCGTTCTGCATTAATTGGTTTAGCTGGTGGGCCTTCTATACATCTTATTATGTTTGCCTTAGGTAAAGATGAAACAATAGCGCGTCTTGAAAAGGCTTTAACAATGTAAAAATATATGCCTATCTTTTGGATAGGCTTTTTTATATCAACGAGAATATAATGAAAAAATTTACTATATTTATTTATTGTTTTTGTTATATATTTTTAGTTGGTTGTGTAAATAAAACAATAAAATACGTTGAAGTTAATACCATTGGATCACAAGCATATCAGCAACAAGCCATTGAAAAGAAAAAATTTTATATTGAACATAAAAAATCAGATAATGGTATTAATGATTTATTGTATGAAGAAATGTATCCACATATTGAAGGTGCTTTTTATCTTAATGGTATGAATCCCATAAAAGATAAAAAAGTTGCAGATTATATTGCTATTGTTGATTTTGGCGTAAGACCTGGTGAAAAAGTACGAAAAATAATAGAGCAACCACAGTATGAAGTTGTTGGCTATTATCCTGTTTGGTATACAAATATTTATGGACGTTCTATTTATCCTTATGATTATGAGCCTATTATTACTCGTACTGGTTCAAAATATTATGAAAGAGAATATACTATTTATCCAAAATATTTAATGATTTCTGTTTATTCCAATCAAAAACAAAAAAAAGGTAAATTAGAATGGCAAATTGAACTTGTTAATGAAACGCGTTCAAAGGATTTTAGAAGTTCTATTTCAGCTTTGCTTGCTCCTCTTTCTCGTTTTTTACATGAAGATACACGAGGACAGAAAATTGTTCGTTTACAATTTGATGAAAATCAGAATGTTATAGTAGAAGATATTGGACAGTAGGCAAATAAGAATTATTGTGTGCATTTTACATAAAATTGTACAAATAGGGAATTTATAGTATAATGGTATGATTAATAAATGTTAATTTATATAGGTAATTATATAATAATTAAAATAAGTTAGAGAAATAAGATTGTTATGGATATATATTGTTTACGAAAAGCTGTTATTTTTCATTTATATTACCAAGAAATGTGGGAAAAATTTAAATCCTATTTAAAAAATTTAGAAGAAATAAGTGGTTTTGATTTATATATTACAACCCCTCGATATAATGAAGAATTATTTCATGATATACAAAATTCGTTTTCTGAGAGTGTGCATATAAAAATTCAAATTGTTGAAAATTTAGGTGCAGATTTATATCCTTTTATTGAAGTGATTAATTCTATTAATTTAGATGATTATGATGTAATATATAAAATTCATACTAAAAGAGATCTTGACCAAAGAGTAAAAGTAGAAGGTATTAATTGTGGATTAAAATATTGGCGGGAATTTATGATAAATGATATTTTAGGAAAATCATTAATTTCTTCTCGTCTAAATGATTTTATAATTAATCCTATGTTAGGAGAAAGTGGGTTTTTTCCATATTTAATTTTAGTAAAGTTTGGAGGTGATAAACGCTATCATTATCCTGATGAGTTTTCTAAAGAAAATAAAGTATGTAAGTTGCCTTTATGTCAACAATACAAGTTTTATGCTGGAACAATGTTTATGATTCGTGCAAGCTTATTAAAGTGTTTGCAAGGTAATTTTGGAAAAAAAGATTTTGAAGTTGTTAAATCAGGTGAAAAATTTGCGTATTATTCATATATAATGGAGGCATATCTAGGGTATATTGTGACTGCACAAGGATATGAATATAAAAAAGGAAGTTTTATACAAAAATTAATATTAAAATTATTATCTCATAGAATAAGTTATCCTTTATTTAGATATTATGCTGATAATATTATTTTAAAAAAATAATATATATTAAACAAATTAAACATTTGACCTATTTTATTTTTTGCGTATGATATTCGGCAGTAGGAATGTATTATGCATAAAATGAGAACTTATTTATATCTATTTTTATCTTTTTTTCTTGTTGGGTGTTTTTCAAAAAATACGCAAGCTCTTTTTGTTATTGATAAACAGGCAGAAGAAATTCTTACTACACAAAAAACTTTGAATTTAAAATATGCTATTGAATTAGCTAAAAAACGTAATATAGATTTGCAGATAGCTTATCTAAAACAAGAAATAGCTCAAATAGATAAACAGCTTGCTATTGGAAATTTATTACCACGTGTGGATTTAATAGCAGGTATTGCAAAAAATGACGATGCATTACATATAAATTTGCCTACTACGCTTTTAGGAATGCCACAAAATATTGCTCTTCCTATTTTAGATGAATCGTATTATACTTATTCTTTAAATGCACAATTACCTATTTTTGTACCTAGTTTTTGGTTTTTAGTGAGTGCTAAAAAAAAGGGAGAAGAAATTCAAGCGTTATTAACAAGTTTGAGTGAAAAACTTGTAACTCTTGAGGTAATGAATCAGTATTATTATATTTTAGCGTTAAAATCTGAAGAAAAGATTTTTGAAAATGAAGTAAAAGCTGCAAAAGAGCTTGTAAAGCAAGCAAAAATTTCTTTACAAACAGAAAGTATTTTATCTTGGGAATATGAGGAAGCAAAGGCATATTTGCTTTCAAAAGAAGTGTATTATCAACAAAATTTGCGAGAACAGAAAATTGCTCAATATAAATTAAATAAAAGTCTTTTTCTTCCTATTGATCATTTTTTTGAATTAGAAAAAATTCCTCATGAAATTAATACACTACCAAGTATACAAGAATGTTTTGAACAAGCGTATCAAGCAAACGAAAAATTTAAAATACGTCGAAAAAATGTAGAAGTGCAAGCAGATATAAGAAATATTGCTATAAGTGAATTTTTGCCAAAAATAGTTTTAGGTGGTGGAATTTTAGGATTTAATCAAGATTTGATTGTAGAAAAAAATACATTATATGGGTCAGTATTAGGCTTATTAAGTGTATTTAATGGTTTTAAAACTGTGAATGAATATCGTAAAGCATTAAGACAAGAAAAAATAGCTGAATATGAACTTGTAAATGAATATCAATCTCTTTTTATAGAATTAACAAATGCACATCATAGAGCCAATACAGCACAGGAAGTTTATGCTTTATCTCAAACAAATTTATTAGCAGCTCAAGGTAAAATGCAACAAAAAAAAGCTGAATTAAAGCACGAAGTTATTGATTTTAGAGAATATTATACAGCATTAAAAGAATATCATGAAGCAATAAGTTTTCATGAGAAATCGTATTATCAATATCAATTAGCACGTGGAGCTTTAGCAATTATTATAGGAAAAAATCCGTATGAATGGAATATCAATGAAAAATAAAATAATATTCGTATGTTGTGTTTGTATTGGTCTTTTTCTTGGGGCTTGTGAAAAGGAACAAGAAATTATTAGACCAGTTGCTATTTACCGTGTTGCTGATTTTCAAAAATATTTAACACTTGAATTTCCAGCTGTGGTGGAAGCTGGCAATAGTTCTCTTTTATCCTATAAAGTATCAGGACCAATTTTAACTTTTCATAAGGAATTGGGGGCATTTGTAAAAAAAGGAGAAGTAATTGCAAGTCTTGATGAACGTGATTATGAAACACAATTACAAGCAGCAAAGGAAAAAATGCTTGCAGCGAAAAATGCTTATGTTGCTAATAAGGCACAAGCTGATAATGCCAGAAAACAATTTGTTCGAGTAAGAGCTTTATACCGTGAAAAAGCTCTTGCAAAGAAAAAATATGATGAAGCATTAGCCATGCATGATGGAGCTATTGCTAAAGAAAAAGCAAGTTTTGCTCAATATAAAGAAGCTGAACAAGGCTATTATAATAAACAAGATCAAAAAAAGGATACTAAATTATTTGCACCTTTTGATGGTTATATAACCAAAAAATTTGCAGATGTGGGGGCAGTAGTTTCGCAAGGAATGCCTATTGTTAGTTTTTCTTCCAATGGTAAGAAAAAAGTACAATTAAATATTTCTGAAAAAGATATACAATTATTTGAAAAAGCACAGAGTTTTTCTTTTCTTGCTAATGAAAACAGTTATCCCTTAAAAATGCAGACATTAGGAAAAATAAAGCAAAGTTTAGAACTTGTTTATCCTGTTATTTTATTTTTTACAAAAGAAAATGCGTTATTAGCTGGAACAGAGGGGAAAGTACGAGTTACTTATGCAAATATGTTAGAAAATAGTCTTGAAATACCAGTTGAAGCCGTTTTAAAAGAACATGATCAATCTTTTGTTTGGGTTGTACAAGATAATATTATTGTAAAAAAAATAATAGAAATTATTCAAGTAACACAAGAGGGGAAATTATTAGTTCGTGGTTTGCTTGTTAATGATAAAATTGTTGCCAAAGGAGTACATGAACTTTATGAAGGGCAACAGGTTCGTATTTTAGAAGAATTTTCAAAAGCAAATGTTGGTGAAATTTTATAAGTATGAAATTTATAGATTATTCTGTTGATAACCCTATTGTTGTACGATTTTTAGTATTGCTTCTTGTTATAGGAGGTCTTTTTTCGTATGCAAAATTAGGAAAATTAGAAGACCCTGAATTTAAAATAAAAGAAGCAATGGTTATTACCCTTTATCCAGAAGCTGATGCACATAGTGTTGAATTGTATGTTACAGATGTTATAGAACAAGCGTTGCAAAAAGTGCCTAATGTTGATTTTATTCAAAGTGTTTCAAAGGAAGGGTATTCACAAATAACTATTAAAATAAAGGAATTTGTTCCTTCCCGTGAATTGGATCAATATTGGGATAATGTACGAAAAAAGGTAAATGATTGTAAAATACAATTACCGCTTGGCGTGATGTCACCAATGGTTATTGATGATTATAGTGCTGTATATGGAATGTTTTTTGCCATTACAGCTGATGATGGATATAGTTTATCAGAACTTAGAAAATATACGGAATTTGTTTTAAAAACATTAAATAGAATAGATGGTGTTGCACAAGTTGCTGAATTTGGTAAAGTTAATGATGCATTTATTATTGAACTAGATAAAGAACGTGTGC
Source organism: Mailhella sp. (assembly GCA_029258655.1). Taxonomy (GTDB): domain Bacteria; phylum Desulfobacterota; class Desulfovibrionia; order Desulfovibrionales; family Desulfovibrionaceae; genus Taurinivorans. The sequence goes on along the minus strand of JARHYD010000049.1, from coordinate 24,093 downwards.
AAGCAATGGGATTAAATCCAAGAATTATTGTAAGCAGTTTATTAACAGATAATTTTTTAACAGGAGCTGGAGCAGTTAATTATGGTGATTTACGAATAAGCTTACGATTAAATAATGAAGTTAATTCATTAGAAAAATTAGAAAATCTTATTATTTTTTCGCAAAAATTACCAGATAGCAGTTATCAAATTATTCGTTTAAAAGATATTTCTACTATACGTAGAGGGTATGTTGAGCCTATAACACAAAAAATGTATTATAATGGTAAAAGGGCTATGGGTATATCTCTTTCTCCTGAATCTGGTAGTAACGTAGTAAAAACAGGGGAAAAAATTGACGAAAAATTACTTGAATTAAAAGAGCGTTTACCCGTAGGTATCAATATTGAAAAAGTATATTATCAACCTGATCTTGTAAATGCAGCTATTGATAATTTTGTTTGGAATTTATTATTATCAGTTATTACGGTTGTTGGTGTTTTACTTTTTACAATGGGAATGCGAAGTGGGCTTATTATTGGCAGTGGTTTGATTTTTTCTATTTTAGGCACACTTGTTTTTATGCTTTTATTAAAAATTGATATGCAGCGTGTTTCTTTAGCAGCTTTTATTATTGCTATGGGAATGTTGGTTGATAATTCTATCGTGGTTGTAGATAGAGTATTGGTACTTCGTAAAAAAGGTATGAATATGCGTGATGTTTTGCTTGAATCAACGCATAAACCAGCTCTGCCATTATTGGGAGCAACACTTATCGCTGCTTTAGCGTTTCTACCTGCTTATCTTATGCCTACTTATGGAGGTGAATATGTTGGTTCGCTTTTTTGGGTAGTAGGAATTTCTTTGATTTTAAGCTGGTTTTTATGTTTAACGCAAACTCCTGTTTATTGTAAAACTTATTTAACTAAAGATGTAGATACAGAAATTTCTCAACGTGAACGTATTTTTTATCGAAAATGTCGCCGTATTTTATATGTACTTTTAAAAAATCAAAAAAAGACATTAGGTATAGTTTTTTTGGCTTTTGTTATTTCGTTATTTTTATTTAGTTTTATTCCAAAGGAATTTTTCCCACCTTCTGATAAAAAAGGTTTTACTGTAAATCTTTGGGTATCAGAAGGAAGTAAAATTGAACGTATTGAAAAACAAGCAAAAAAATTATCAGATTTTATGGAAAAGCAAGAAGGTGTTAATGCTGTTGTGCTTGCTGTGGGGGCGTCTGTTCCACGTTATTATGTAGCAACTATTCCACAAATGCCTAATACTTCCTATGCACAATTAATTGTTAATATTGATGATATTGATTATATGCAAGAACTTACAGAAAAGCTTATGCAGTTTGCAGATGAAAAATTGCTTGGTGTTATGGTAAGTATACGTCAATATCCCAATGGTGTACCTACTGTTTATCCTGTGGAAGTCGCTTTTTCTGGTTCTGATCCAGAGGTGCTACATTCTTTAGCAGATCAAGCTCTGGCAGTTTTTCGAGCTAATAAAAATATTACTAATATTACAACAGATTGGCGTAATCAAGTTATGGTTTGGCAAGGGGATTTTTCTGAACTTTTTGCACGGCAAGCTAATATAACGCCAAGTGATATAAGCTTAGCTTTAAAAGCAAATGGTGATGGTTTAACCATAGGGCAAATAAAAGATAAAGATAGATTAGTTTCTGTTATTTTAAAAGAAAATAATGCATCTTCTGCTGATTTAGCAAATATTATGCAAACGCCTGTATGGGGTATAAATGGAAACGCAAAGCCATTATCTGCTATTATTTCGGATAATGAAATGGCATTTAAAGAAAGTCAAATTTGGCGGAGAGATAGAGAGAGAACAATTATAGTACAATGTGATGTAAAGCTGGGTATTATGCCCGAAACCGTAAGAAAAGAATTATTAAAAGGTATTCAGCAAATTGAAGTGCCAAAAGGTTATAAAAAGTTTTGGCTTGGTGAATACCATGAACAAATAAAAAATAATAAAGCATTAATGGCGTATGTACCTATTGCAGGTTTAATTATGTTAACTATTTGTGTACTTCTTTTTTCAAATATTAAAGTGCCAATGCTTATTTTTGCGTCATTGCCTTTTGCTTTTATTGGAATAGTTCCGGGTTTATTACTTACAGGAAAAAGTTATGGATTTATGTCTATTGTTGGTACAATTAGTTTATCAGGCATGATGATAAAAAATATTATAGTGCTTGTTGATGAAATTAATTTTGAAATTGATGTTCTCAAAAAAAATAAATTTATAGCGTTAATTGATTCTGCTGTTAGTAGAATACGTTCTGTTGCTCTTGCTGCTATTACTACTATTTTTGGTATGTTGCCACTTTTAATTGACCCACTTTTTGGTGATATGTCAGCAACAATTATTTTTGGTCTTTTTGTTTCTACTTGTTTGACATTATTTATTTTTCCAGTTTTATATGCATTTACTTATAAAATTAGATTAGAAAAAAAGTAAAGTGAGAAAATTTTTTGTAGGGGAAATGATTTCCCCCACACCTCCTCAATTAGACAAATTTATTGAACTAAGTTTCAATAAATTTGTTTATTTTAGGATATTGGAAAAAGTTTTTTTATAAAAAGTATAGTGACATTAATTTTAAGGGATAAAAAAAGACTACTTAACGGTAGTCTTTTTTTATTGTTTTAATATAATAAAGTCCTCTCTCTTTTGGATACAAAAGAGAGAGGACTTGCATTAAAATTTTTGAAAAGGGGTATGGGAAGGACTTTTTATAAAAAGTCCTTCCCATAAATAAAATAAGAATAAACACTAAAAAAGAGTGAGGGGAGGCTCACTCTTTTTTAGGATTACTAGTCTTAGAATAATTTTTCTAAGAGAGTAAGAAAGTTAATTTGCTTGTTTTCTAATAAAAGCTGGAATATCGTCAGTTTCATTATCAAAAGTAAATTCCATTGCACCGGGGGTATGTCTATTACTACGTGGAAGATTAGCTGTATATTCATCAGCTGTAAAATATGGTTTTCTTACAACGGGAGCTTTTTCTTCTGTCACTTTTTGTTCTGATTGTTCTTCTTCAACTTTATTTACAGCTTTTTGAAAAGAAATAACATTAGCATTTGAAGGTGAAGATTGTGTATTATTTTCTGGATCAATACCTGTTGCAATGATAGTGATGTGGATTTCATCACTTTGTTCATTTCCATCAGCAACACCAATGAATACTTCAGGGAGTTCACCAGAATCAGAAATTGCAGCATTATTGATATATTCTCCAATTTCTGCAAATTCATCCATAGTTAATTCGCCAGTAATGTTAACTAAAAGAGCTTTTGCTCCAAAGATATTAATATCATCTAAAAGAGGACTAGAAATAGCTTGTTTGGTTGCTTCTAAGGCACGATTTTCACCACTAGCACAACCTTCTCCCATAATGGCAGAGCCTTTCATGGTCATAGCTGTTTTAATATCTGCAAAGTCAACGTTAATGAAACCTGGTTTTGTGATAACTTCTGTAACACCACGAACGGCAGAAAGAAGTACATCATTTGCTTTCATAAACATTTCTTTTGCTGTTGCTTTTTTAGGAGCAATAGCACGAAGTCTATCATTTGGAATAGCAATTAAGCTATCAACATATTGTCTTAATTCTTCAATACCTTTATTAGCAACGTGAATACGTTTTCCTTCAATTATAGAAAAAGGTTTTGTAACAACACCAATAGTAAGAATACCTTTTTCTTTTGCCATTTTAGCAATAATAGGAGCAGCACCAGTACCTGTACCACCACCCATGCCAGCAGTAATAAAAACCATTTCAGTATCTTGAAGATATTTTGCAATTTCTTGCATACTTTCTTCTGCTGCTTTTTGTCCTACTTCTGGCCTTGCACCAGCACCAAGACCTTTAGTTAATTGAGGTCCTAATTGAATTTTATGTTCTGCACTTGAGCGATTTAAGGCTTGAGCATCGGTATTGGCACACACAAAAATAACATCGCTTAATCCATTATTAATCATATGTTCAACGGCGTTTCCTCCACCACCGCCAACACCAAATACTGTGATTTTTGCCATTTCAGAAAAATCGCCTGAAATTTTTACATCCATATTTCCTCCCACTCGTACCAAGTAATCCTATTTAATTTCTGAAAACCATTTTTTCATACGGTTTAAAACTTTTGAAACAACACCGTTTTCATTGTATGATTCGGTGTATACTGGTTCGCTAATACCTTCTTGCTCAGCACCATAAAAAAGCAAACCAACAGCCGTTGCATATTTGGGGTTGTTAACCATTTCTGTAAATCCTGCACCTAAATTTTGTGGTGCACCAATTCTCGTTGGTAAACCAAAAATTTGTTCAGCTAATTCTTGAGCTCCTTCAATTAATGAGCCACCACCAGTAAGAACTACACCCGCACCGATTTTACGTTTAAATCCTGAACGTTCTAATTCTTGGTTTATATGAAAGAAAATTTCTTCCATTCTAGGTTCACAGATAGCAGCAAGCACTTGGCGAGCTACTTGTCTTGATGGTCTACCTCCAACACTTGGAACTTCAATAGTTTCATCAGGTGAAACCATATCACCAAGACAACAACCATATTTTATTTTAATTTTTTCCGCTGCTGATAATGGGGTTCTTAATCCAAAAGCTATATCACTTGTGAGATTTTGCCCTCCAAGTGGAATTGCTCCTGTATATTTAATTGCGTTATCTGCAAAAATAGCAATATCACTTGTTCCACCACCAATATCAACAATCGCAACACCAATTTCTCTTTCTTCTTCTGTTAGTATTGCTTTTGAAGAAGCAAGAGCCTCAAGTACAATATCCGTAACATCAATTTCACTTTTATTGCATGAGCGTAAAATATTTTGTGCAGAGGTTACAGAACCTGTAACAATATGTACATTTACTTCAAGGCGAACACCACTCATTCCAAGTGGTTCCACAATGCCACGCTGATCATCTACAATGTATTCTTGTGGTAAAATATGGATAACATCTCTATCCATAGGAATAGCAACAGCTTTTGCTGCTTCAAGAACACGTTCAATATCTTTTTGACTTACTTCGCCACCTTTAATGGCAATAACTCCGTGACTATTTGTGCCTTTAATATGACTTCCTGCAATGCCTGCATAAACAGAACCAATAGTGCAGCCAACCATAGCTTCAGCTTCTTCGATAGCTTGTCGAATAGATTGAACAGTTTGTTCAATATTAACAACAACTCCTTTACGAAGACCAGTTGAAGGGCTATTGCCAACACCAACAATATTTATATTGCCATTGGTATTAACTTCGCCAACAACAACACAAATTTTAGTAGTTCCGATATCAAGTCCGACTATTAATTCTGACTTGGACATTACATAACTCCTTGCACAATTGATAAAGAGAATTTCAACATAATTTATACAAAATGTCTAGAAAAATTTTGGATAATTTTTAGACAATGTTTTTAAAAAAAGTTAGTAATTATTAATCGTTAATGATCATAACCTTGTTAAAAGCAGCTCTAATTTTTCTTACTTTTTTGATTTCGTTTCGTTTTTTTAAATCCTCCAAAACTTTTACTAAATTTTTTATATTTTCTCCAAAATTTTTGAAATCAATTTGAAGAATTAAATTATTTTCTTCGATAAAGAGTTCAAAGCCATAAAGTTCGTTTATATTTACCCAACTTATGTCTTTTAATGCATAGGGAAACTTTGATATTTCTAAATCATTAATAAATTCTGGAAGTAAATTAATTTCATTTGCTGTTGCATTATTGATGTATAAAACAGGCAAAGAGATAAATCTTCCATTTTCAACTTTTGCAATGTATTGTCCTTTGCTATCTAAGTAATATAATTCATTTTTATTAATAACAAGAAAAATTGGTTTTCTTTCTTGAATTTCTATTTCATAGGTTGAAGGTAAGGAACGTCTAATTTTTACTTTTTGAATCCAATCACATTTTAATAAATTATTTTCAATGGTATTGATTCTATAATTTAAGATATTTGTATCTGTTTTTAATCCTGTTATATCAATAACTTCTTCTTCTGTAAGATAATTATTACCTATTATTTTTATTTCTGTTATGTTGAAATAACTTGATTTTGTAACATAATTAAATAATGCATAACCTGCAAAAATCATTATGCTTATAAAAAGAATAGAAATAAGAATAGAAATAAGAATGTTGTTATTTTTTAATGAAATATACGATATTTTATCAAAAAAATGTGGTTTAGTATTATTTTCTTCTTTATCTTGTTTTAATTTATTAAGAAAAGTTGTTTTATTTTTGTCAGAATTATAAACATTCTTTTTTATTTTTTTAAAAGAGTTTTTTCTTAAATCCATAATTTTACTTCCTCTTCTAAATGAATGTTAAATAATGCTGAAACTTTTTCTTTTGCCAATGCTAATAATTCTAATGCGTCTTTTGTTCTACCATTTCCTTTATTTTGTAAGAAACTTGCATGAATAGGTGAAAAACACATATCATTAATGTTTATTTCTTTAAGTCCTGCTTTTTCAAGTAAACGTCCTGCACTTAATTTTTCACCTTTTTCGTTATAAGGGTTTTTAAATGCACAACCAGCAGTAAATGCATTAACAGGTTGTGTATTTTTTTTTGTTATAAGATTTTCTTTTATCGTATTTGTAACAATATGTTTTTCTATAACTGGAAAAATAAATTCTACATTAGTAATAATAAAATCAGTTAATTGTGTATGTTGATAAGAAGGAATAAATTTTCTATATTCGCAATAAAAATTTTCACGGGAAAGAGTAATAAGCCCATATTGTTTATGAAAAAGGGTAACACTATATAAAACATCATTTATTTCTGTTTTATAAGCTCCTGCATTCATAAAAACAGCTCCACCAATACGACCTGGTACACCTACTAATCCTTCTAATCCTGTAAAACCGTTTTCTTTACAAAGTTGTAAAAGTTTTGGAATTTTGTAACCAGCACCAACGCTTACAGAAAAAAGTTGTTTATTTTGTGTTAATATTTTTTCTGCTAAGGGTGGAAGTGGGTATGCAGTTTTTGTTATTGCTGTAATAATAGGTTTTTCATTAATATCAATATCAAGAATACCAAAAGGTAATTCAGAATAAAGGCTATTATCTGCAATAATTAAATTGCTACCACCACCTAAAATTTTAAAAGGAATAGAAAGTTTTGTTTCTATATTTTGAAATTCAAGAAGATCTTTTGCTTCTTTAATACAAAGATAATAGGGAGCTACTCCACCAAGACGAATGGTAGTTTTATTTTTAAGTTCTATATTATTTTGTATAGTAAGCATAGAAGATACCTAGTTATTTTGTAAATGAGTTAAAATTTTTGTGCCAAGAGTAGTAATATTTCCAGCACCTTGTGTAAGAACAACATCACCGTTTTGTAAATCAGTACAAATATTTTTTTCTAATTCATCAATAGTTGAAAAATTTTGTATGGTGATATTTTTTGTTATTTGACGAATACCATGTGCTAAACTTTCACTGTTTATACCAGGAATTGGTTTTTCACTTGCAGCGTAAATTTCTGTAAGAAAAAGTTTATCAACACCATCAAAGCAACCACAAAAATCACCAAACAATGCTTCTGTTCTTGAAAATCTATGAGGTTGGAATGCCATAATAATACGACGATTAGGAAAAGCTTGTTTTGCACAATTTATTGTTGCTTTAATTTCTGCTGGATGGTGACCATAATCATCAATAATGGTTATGCCATTAATTTCACCTTTAAATTCAAATCGGCGTCCAACACCTGTAAAATCTTTTAAACCTTTGAGGCAAGCTTCTTTAGAAATACCTGCTTCAATACTAACACCAATAGCTGCTAATGCATTTAAAATATTATGTTTTCCTGGGTGATTAAGTGTTACTTCTCCCCAAAAAATTTCTTCTACTTCAGCATTTTGTTTAGTAATTTTTTGATAAACGTTAAAATGATTAATTCGTTGACAATCAATTATTTCAGCACGTAAAGTATTACTTTCTCCAAATCCATAAGTTATTACAGGGCGTTTAATATAGGGCAAAATACGTTTACAACCTTCATCATCACCACACACAATATTCATTCCATAAAATGGAACTTTATTCATAAAACTAATGAAAGCATCATCAATATTTTCTTGATTTTTGTAATGATCTATATGATCATAATCAACATTTGTGACAACATTGATAATAGGAAAAAGGTATAAAAAAGAACCGTCAGATTCATCAGCTTCTGCAATTAAATATTCTCCTTTTCCAAGACGAGCATTAGTACCATAGGCATTGAGTAATCCACCAATAATAACAGTTGCATCTTGTTCTGCTGCATCAAAAATTGACGCAGTAAGAGATGTTGTTGTTGTTTTGCCATGTGTTCCTGCTATGGCAATACCTTGTCTAAGTCGCATAAGTTCAGCAAGCATTTCAGCACGAGCAATAACAGGAATATTATGTTTTTTAGCTGCTATAATTTCTGGATTATCATCAGAAATAGCTGTGGAACGAACAACAACTTGTGGTGCTTTAATATTTTCTTCTGCATGGCCTTGATAAATAGTTGCACCAAGATTTTTTAATCGTTGTACTGTTTTACTATCACTCATATCAGAGCCTGTAACAGTATAACCAAGATTTAATAATACTTCAGCGATACCACTCATACCACTGCCACCTATACCAATCATATGTATTGCACGAACTTTTTTCATTTTTTTCTCTAATTAGTAAGTAGTAATTTTTTTAATTCTGTAACAACATTTTGTGCTGCATTTTTATAGGCAAGTTTGCCCATATTTTCTGCCATTTCATTTAATTCTTTTTCATCATTTAAAAGTTTTATAATTACTCTAGCCATAGGAAAATTTTTTAATTCTTTTTCTTGTACCATATAGGCAGCCTTTTCATTAACAAGTGTTTGAGCATTGGCAGTTTGATGATCATTAGCTGCATAAGGAAAAGGAATAAAAATTGCGGGTGTTTTTGTTGCCGTGAGTTCTGCTATGCTTGTTGCTCCAGCTCTACAAAGTGCTAAGTCAGTTTTTTTATAGAGTTCTGCCATATTATCTATAAAAGGAAAGAGAATTTTTTCTATTTCTGCAGAACTAAAACCATGACTTTTATAGGCTTCATAAACACGTTGATAATCTTTTTCACCACATTGATGGGTAAAAGTTATATTATTTTCGCGTAAAGAGTCTAATAATGTTATAGCAAGAGAGTTTAGAGCCACAGCTCCAAGACTTCCACCCATAATAAGCAAATGTTTTTGAGTATGCGGTTCTTTTACAATTTGAGCTATTTCTTTTCTAATGGGATTTCCTGTAATAATACATTTTTTTTCATTAAATTGATGATTATTATCTTTAAGGGTTAAACAAATAGTATTAACAAATTTAGCTAGAATTTTATTAGCTAATCCTGGAATAGCGTTTTGTTCATGAATCATTGTTGGGATACCACGTAATTTTGCAGCAAGAAGCATAGCAAAACAAGCATATCCACCAAAACCAATCACAGCATTAGTTTTGTTTTTTCCTAAAAAAGAATAACTTTCATAAATTGCCTTAAGCATATTAAAAAATGCAGAAATAGCTTTAAATCCTCTTCCTTTAAAACCTTGTACTTGTAAGCCATAAAAAGGAATATTGTTTTTTTCACAAAGAGTTTTTTCTTTGCCATATAAAGAACCAACAAAAAGAACATTTGTTGTAATATTCTCTTGAGTAAAAGTTTCTTTTATTGCATTTGCCACAGCAATCGCAGGGAAGATATGCCCCCCTGTACCCCCTGTTGAAACAATAATATTTAATTCTTTATTCATTATGCATACTCTTTGTTTGTTTTTTGCATATATGTTTTAGATAATTGACGTTTTACAGGTTTCTTTTCTTCATAACTTACTGTTCGAGAATAATTTAATAAAAGTCCCATACAAATCATACTTGCAATAAGAGAACTACCACCATAACTTAAAAATGGCATAGCAACTCCCTTAGGAGGAACCATTCCCATAATAACAGCAAGATTTAATGTTGTTCCTAAAACAATGATAAGAGTAAGTCCAAAAGCCATGAGTTTATCACGTAAATCTTTTTGTCCTAAAATAATGCGATAACAACGTGCAAAAATAATCATAAAAAGAGCCATCATAAGGGTAATGCCTAAAAGTCCTAATTCTTCACCAATAACGGAAACAATAAAGTCATTATGTGCTTCTGGGAGATAAAGAAGTTTTTGGCGACCATTTCCCATGCCAACGCCAAGATAACTTCCTTCTGCAAGAGCATAAAAAGATTGAACTAATTGGTATCCTGTTCCTTGAGCATCTTTAAAAGGGTCAATAAAAGCAAGTAAACGACGCATACGATATGTTGAGTTGAGCATAAGGCTTATAGCCATTGTTGTCATCATAGTAAATGAAAAAGCTAAATAAATAAAACGAGTTCCACCAGCAAGACAAAGAAAGAATAAAATAGCTAATAAAATAACTGATGCTCCAAAATCTGGTTGTAATAAAAGAAGCATACAAAAAATTCCTGTAATAGCAAAAGGAGGAATAACACCTTTACTAAAAGTTCTTCCTAAATGTTGGTGTGTACTTAAAAAATATGAAAGGTAGAGAACTAAAGATATTTTAGCAAATTCCATAGGTTGTAAAGAAAAACCAAAAAACTGTATCCAACGGCTTGCTCCATTGATGTTTGAACCAAAAGGAGAAAGTGTTAAAAGCAATAAGAAGATAGTAATAATAATAGAAAAATAATGAATACTATTAATAATTTTACGTGAAAGATACGTGCAGAAAACAAGCGTGATAAGACCAATAATAACAAAAATAAATTGGCGTTTAAAAAAGAAATATTTATCACCAAAATCTCTTTCAGCAACAACACTTCCAGCACTTAAAACCATAAGTAAACCAAAAGTAATAAGAATAAGTACAGAAACAAGCAACCACCAATCTATATTGTGGTATTCAACATTTTCTGTTGTTTTATTTTGCATTGTTTTGGTTAAAGTAGTATTCATTCTATCCTCAAAAATACTAATTAAGTTGAAGAACAAGTTCTCTAAAATGAGAACCTCTAGCTATGTAACTTTTAAATTGATCAAAGCTTGCAGTTGCAGGAGCTAAAAGTATAGCATCATTTTGTGTGGCTAATTGTTGGGAACGCAATAATGCTTGATCTAGGGTTTCATCATAAGAAAGTGCAACTTTTCCTTGCCAAGCTTTTTCAAAAAATTCACGTCCTCCACCGTATAAAGCAATATGTTTAACATTTTTTTGTATAAGTGGAATCAATGCTTCTAAATCACCACCTTTAAATTTTCCTCCTGCAAGTAAAATAATAGGGTGATTTGCTTCAGATACAGCTTTTAATGCTACTTCAAGAGCAACAACTGTTGTGCATTTAGAATCATTGATATATGTTACGCCATTAAGCTCACGAACAAATTCAAGTCTATTTTCCATAGGACAAATGTTTTGCATTGCTTTTTGGGCATTTTCAAAACTAACACCAAAAATCTGGCAAGCTTGCCATGCTGCTTCTGCATTACTTTGGTTGTGTTGTCCTAAAAGTTTTGTTTTAGGAAAATTTCTTTTGTTGGCATCAAAAATGATTGTTTTTGCTTTAAAATGATATTTGTTTGCTAATAGAGCAATATCTTGTCCTAAGATAGCAAAATCATTTTCTGTTTGATGTGCAAATAATTGCATTTTTGCATCAATATATTCTTGCATATCTGCATGATAATCTAAATGATTTGCAGAAATATTAAGACAAATACCAACATGAGGTTTAAGAGCATTGCAAGTTTGTAATTGAAAACTTGAAAGTTCTAAAACAATCACATCAGCTTTTTTTATATTTGGGTTTTGTGTTATGGCAAGGGCATATTCAGAAAGAGGAGTTCCTATATTTCCACCAGTAAATACAGTTAAACCTTGAGCCTTTAGCATAGCATCACAAATAGTTGTGGTTGTGGTTTTTCCACTTGTTCCAGTAATGCCTAGAATTGGGGTATTTCCACAAAAAAGATATGCAATTTCTGTTTCAGAAACAGCTAATGCTGTACTTGGAAGAAAATCTTTAAACATTGCAAGTGCTGCACCGGGACTTGGAATAAATATATCACAATCTGCAAAATTTTCTTTTTTATGTTCACCAAAAAAACAAGAAATAGTATTTTTTTCTAAAAATTCTACAAATTCTGGTAAAAGGTTTTCTTTATTCTTTTCATGAAAAACAAGAGGAATATTATGATATTGCAAAAGTTTGATAACAGCACGTCCAGAAGCTCCACCACCAACAACATGAACCTTCTTTTTTGCATAAAGAGCATTTTTTATATCTTCTAATTGTATCATTTTAAATACCCTAACGAAGTTTTAAAACAGAAAGAGACATTAATGCAAAAATAACAGAAATAATCCAAAAACGTACAATGATTTTCGATTCTGTCCAACCTTTAAGTTCAAAATGATGATGTAGCGGAGCCATTTTAAATAAGCGTTTTCCTTTTGTGTAACGGAAATATCCTACCTGTAAGGTTACACTTAATGTTTCAATAACAAATAAGCCTCCAGCAACAACAAGAATTAATTCTTGTTTTGCTAAAATAGCTAAAAAGCCAATTACACCACCTAAACTTAATGAGCCAACATCACCCATAAAAACTTGAGCTGGTTGTGCATTATACCAAAGAAAACCAAGTCCTGCTCCCATTAATGCTCCACAAAAAACAACAACTTCACCAACTCCGGGAACAAAAGGAACTTGTAAATAATTGGCAAAATTATTATGCCCTGCTACGTAAAGAAAAATGGAATAAACTAAAGTACAAATCACTACTGGTAAGATAGCTAAGCCATCTAATCCATCAGTAAGATTTACAGCATTTGATGATCCAACTAAAACAATAATAGCAAAAACAATATAAAATAAGCCTAAATCTGGTACAAATTGTTTAAAAAATGGAATGGATAATACAGTATCATATTGAGTAAATTTAATCATAAGACCAAGAGATATACTAGCAATAATAACTTGTCCTAAAAATTTTGTTTTAGCTTTTATACCTTGATTTTTATGATGATTTATTTTGCTCATATCATCAATAAAGCCAATTAATCCAAAACCTAAAAAAACAAAAAGTGTCAACCAAATATAAGGGTTAGTTAAATCAGCAAATAAAAGAGTAGAAAGGCACGTTCCAAAAATAATAAGAATACCACCCATAGTAGGAGTACCAGCCTTTTTTTGGTGTGCTGCAACATCTTCATGAATTTGTTGACCGAATTTTAATTTATGTAATACACGAATAAAATACGGGCCAACTAAGATAGTTACAATAAGAGCTAAAAACATAGCACCTAGCGTACGTGTACTTATATAACGTAATATATTAAAAAAACTAAAATATTCGGTTAAAGGTACAACAAAATTATAAAGCATGGTTTTGCTCCATAAAAGCATTAAAATATTCTTCTAAGTGATTAGAACGTGAACCTTTAAATAAAATAACGTGTTTTTCATGCTTGAATGAAAGAGAATTTATGGAATCAAGAAGTTCTTGCTTTTGTGTTATAGATTTAAAAATTCCTTTATAAGAAGTTTTTTTCAAGCCTTCTTCAACAGCTTCTGCTAAACTGCCTATATAATAAATAGCAAGAGGATTAGAAGAACCTAATAATGTTCCTATTTCTTGGTGTTCAGATATTGCAAGATCACCAAGTTCTTTCATTTCTCCAAGTACCATAATAAAATCTTTATTAGTTGCAAGAGCAACAGCAGATTCAATCATACGGGCAGTAGAAAGAGGGTTAGCATTATAGGTATCATCAATAATAGTCCAGTTTTCTTTTTCATATTTATTAAAACGCATTTGAGGTGGAAGAGCTGTTTTAATACCTTGTTGGATTTGTTGTTCTGTAAAACCAAGTTCAAGTGCTATTGCACAGGCAGCAATACAATTTTCTGCTCCATAATTACCAATAAATACGCTTTCTACTTCAAAATGATGTTGAGGTGTTACAATATCATAAATTCCAAATCCTTCGAGATTGATTTCTTTAAATTTTGCACGATAAGGAAGTTTAGCACTTGTACTAAAAAATCTTGTATCAGGCCTATTAAAAGCAGAGTGGACAAATAATTCTGGATAGTCTGCACTAACAAAACCAACACCATCTTGTGGTAAAAAGTTAAGAATTTGACTTTTATAAAAAGCTACACCTTTATCACCAAGTCCTTCTGTATGACCACTTGCAGCATTTAAAATAATAGCCATATCAGGGACAAGGATTAATCCTAATTCATGCATATCTTGTGGGTGACTAATACCAAGTTCTAAAACCCAATATTTTTCTTTTCCTGTTGCATTTAAAATAGAAATAGGCATACCTATTTGTGTATTATAATTAAGAATATTTTTTGCAACTTTTGTTTCATTAAAAGATAAATCTTTTTCTATGCATAAGATGTGAGAAATTAATTCTTTTAATGATGTTTTCCCCGCTGTTCCTGTAATTCCAATAACTTTGTGATCTTTATTTTCACCAAAACGAATCCGTGCAGCATGAGCAATTTTACCAAGAGCTTGTACACTATTTTCCACTAATAAAACAGGAACAGGAAGTTGATCTTTAAAAGGATTATGTTCTGCTAAAATAGCTTTTGCACCACGTTTTACAGCATTTTCAGCAAAATTATGACCGTCATTATTTTCGCCTTTAATACATACAAAAAGATTACCTTCTTTTACAAGACGATTATCAAATGCTGCCCCATCAAAAAAGAGGGAGCTAGTATCGCCATTATAAAGGATTTTTGCATCACAATCTTGTTGTGCTTGATTAATTGTTATTTGCATAAATTTTCTCCTTTATAATTTCTTGGTCGCTAAAATGATATTTTGTTGTTCCAAGAATTTGATAGGTTTCATGTCCTTTGCCTGCAATAAGAATAGCATCACCATTTTGTGCAATTTTTGTTGCAAAGTGAAGGGCTTCTTTGCGGTTTACAATACGATGTATTTCCTTTGCTTCTTTTAGACCTGGCATAATATCATCTAAAATTTGTTCTGGATTTTCTGTTCTTGGATTGTCAGAAGTAAGAATAACAATATCGCTTGCCTCTGCAACAGCTTTTCCCATAAGGGGACGTTTTGTTCTATCTCTGTCACCACCACAACCAAAGACGGTAAGAATACGAGAAAATCCTGCTTTTCTAAGTGCATCTTGTGCATGGATTAATGCATCAGGAGTATGTGCATAATCAACAAAGTAATTGACATTTTTTGTTTCATCGTAAATCCGTTCAAGACGACCAGGAACACCAGTAAAACTAGATAATTTTTGCATATCTTCAACACTAAATCCAAGCTGTAAAGCAAGACATTCAACACCTAAGATATTGCAAGCATTATGTTCTCCCACAAGTTGGCTGTGTAATTCCCATTTTTTGCCATTATAGCAGTGTTGAATAACAAGACCTTGCGGAGTATTTTTAATTAATTGTCCATGCATAATAGGACTTGAGCAATCAAGATAAGAACAATCTGCTTTATTTTTTTGATGAAGGTAAAATGGGTGAGCATTTTTACAAAGATCAAGAATACGTTTGCCATATTCATCATTGCCAAAAATACTCATAGCTTTATTAGGTTTTGGCATTGAAACAAAAAGTTTTGCTTTTGCTTCAAAATAATTTTCCATTGTTTCGTGATAATCCAAATGATCTTGGGTTAGATTTGTAAAAATTGCACCATCAAAAGCAATACCTGCTACACGATTTTGATCAATAGCGTGTGAAGAAACTTCCATAATAACAACATCACATTTTTCTTTTTTTATTTCTGCAAGTGCTTTATGTAAAGTGAGGCAATCAGGCGTAGTAAGAGGTGCATCTTCAAAATGATTTTTCCAATGATAACTTACTGTTCCAAGTACAGCAACTTCTTTACCACTTTCTTTATATAAATGTTCTAAAAGATAGCTAGATGTTGTTTTTCCATTTGTTCCAACAATAGCAATAACTGGAATAGGGTAGTTTTGTGTTTCATAAAAAATACTTGCAAGTTCCCCAAGTATAGTACGGATATTTTTTACTATAATATATTGAATTGCATTGTTAATTTCGTTGTTATTTTCTAATTGCTGGTAATTTTCGTTTGTTAATACAATATATTTTGCACCATTTTGTATGGCATTATTAATATAGGATAAAGGCGGATATTGCACATTTTTATGAGAAGAAAGTGCTAAGGGCATGAAAACAAAAATGTCATTTTCTTGTACTTTTCTTGAATCTGTAACAAGAGATATTTTTTGTGATTGTAAAAGTTCACAAAGTGCTTGGTATGTCATTTTCATTGTTATTTACCTTTATTTTGTTTGTTTTCAGTTGATTGTTCTATTTTTTTTATTGTGTTATTTTTATCATTTTTTTGTTGTGCTATTTTTTCTTGTTCCGCTTTTTTTTGTTCAGCAAGAAAACTTTGTTCTGATAAATAAAGTTTATAAGTATGATTTATTGCTTTTTCTTTTTTCTTATCATCTTCAATAACAATAGGTGTGCCTGCAGGTGGTTCTTGTTTTACAACATAAAGACCTTCACCAATAATTTGTGGTAATTGTCCTAATTCTTGAAAAATTTCTATGGCTTTTTTTAGACTTAGTTTTGTAACATTAGGCATAATACCACGTTTTATATTTGTTTTTTGATTTGCTTTTTTTAGTGGATCTCCAGTAAATTTATTTGATTCACTAGCAAAAATAACATCTGGTAAATCACCACTATATGCCATACTTCTTTGTGCTATTTCTTGAAAAACAGGAGCAGCTAATTTACCTCCATAAGAGTTTTTTTCTAAATCATCTAAAATAATATAAATAACATATTTAGGATTATCAGCAGGAACTATACCAATAAAAGAAGCCATACGTTTATCGCTGTATCCTGCCGTATTATTTTCATGAGCTTTTTGGGCTGTACCAGTTTTTCCTGCTACTCTAACACCAGGAATACGTGCATTTTTACCTGTACCATTTCCATCTACAACAGTTTCCATCATTTTAAGAACATCGCGAGCAGTTTTACGACTAACAACATTTTGTTGTGCAACATTATTATTATCTTCATTTAATAATAAATTTAATTGTACACGTTCACCATCGTTAGCAAGTATGTTAAATGCTTGTACCATTTGTAAGGAAGTAACAGACAAACTTTGCCCAAAACCAGAAGATAAAAGGTCAGCTTCGCTCCAATCGCGTAAAGAGTGGATAATACCTTTACTTTCTGCTACTCCAACGCCTGTGTAATTACCAAAACCTAAATCAAGGAGAAAATTACGAGTAATTTTAGCACCCATAGCTTGGGTTATTTTTGCCATACCAATATTACTGGAATAAGCAAGAATTTCTTCAGGAGTAAGATCTTCAAAGGCACGTCCATCATCACCAATAGTAAAAGGTTTTTTGCTTTTTCCTATTTTTATATGATCAAGTGTCCATACACCTTTTTCAGTATAAAATTTTGTGTCTAACTTAATAATATTATTTTGTAATGCTCCAGCAATAATAAGAGGTTTAAATGTAGAACCAGGTTCTAAAGCATCTGCAGCTAAACGGTTTCTATAAATTGCTGGATTATAATTTCTAAAGTTATTAGGGTTAAAGAAAGGGTATTGTGCCCATGCCAAAATATTACTTTTTTTAGCATCAACAATAAGAACTCCACCCCATTTTGCTTCATTGGCTTCTACTGCTTTTGCAATAACTTCTTCTGCAATAAATTGTAATTGAACATCAATAGTGAGGTATAAATCTTCACCTTTACTATCTTCATCATTAATATCATATAATGCACGACCTGCAATATCTCTTGGTACTACTTGTTTTTGTGAATCGCCAACTAATTTATCATTAAATGCACGTTCAACACCTTCAAGACCCTTATTATCGACACCTACAAAACCTAATAATTGTCCTGCTAAATGTTTATAAGGATAAACTCTTTCGTATTCTGTGCTAAGTCCAATACCCGGAATATTTGTTTTTTGAATAGCCAATGCTGTTGCATCATCAATTTTACGTTTTAACCAAATAAAAGATTTATCTTCTTCAAAATGTTTTTGTAATCGTTTTTTATCAAGTCCTAGAATTGGTGCTATTGTTTTTGCTGCAAATTCTTTATCTGTAATTTGTTTTGGGTGGGCATAAACAGATTTTGCTTCCACGCTACGAGCTAAGATTTGTCCATTTCTATCATAAATATTACCGCGTTTTGATTCAACTAATTGGGTAATTTGATGTTGTTTTGATGCCATTTGTCTAAGTTCTGGACCAATAATAATTTGTAAATAAAAAGCTCGACACCATAAAATAATCCAGATAGTTACAAAGATCCAAGCAACAACTTGAAAACGAACTTTTGAAACATCAAAAGGTACATTAAAGTGAGGTAAGTGTGGAGACTTCCAATTTTCTTTTGTTTTTTTATTGGACGCTTTAGGGGGATTTAATGTATTTTTTTTTCGGCGTAATCCCGTTGTGTTTTGTTGCACTCGTGACATCATAATATAAAACCTAATCAATAAGCCTTCTAATTTGTCCGGGATCAGCTATACGTAATCCAAGTTTTTTTGCCTTTTCGTCTAAAACATAAGGAGAAAGAAGGCTATCTCGTTCAACTTCCAGTTTTGTAATATGTGCAGTGCCATTATTAATTTCTTTTTGAAGTTTAAAAATTTCAAAACCTAAATCATTGCGTGCTATACTAATCCAAATAAGAGAAACTCCCATAGCAAGACTAAAAAGCAAAGAAATCATCATAACAAGACCCCAAGCACCACTTGGTGAGGAAGATTGAATGACATCCATAGGATCTGTAAGAACTTCTTTTTTTAATTGTTCTTGTTTTTGTATTTGTTCTTCTGCCATATTAGCCTACTTTTTTTGCTATTCGTAATTTTGCACTGCTTGCTCTAGGGTTTAATCCACATTCTTCTTTACTTGGTAAAAGAGGTTTTTTAGTAAGTATATCAGCAAGTTTTTTATGATTACATACACACTGTGGAAGATGAGGAGGGCAAATACAGTCTGTTGCCCATTCCTTAAATTTTTGTTTTACCATTCTATCTTCAAGAGAATGAAAAGTAATGATAGCAATAATTCCATTTGGAGCAACATGATGAATTATACTGTCCAAAAAACGGTTTAATTGCCCTAATTCATCGTTAACATACATACGTATAGCTTGAAATGTACGTGTAGCAGGGTGATTTCTTGCTGTAGCACGCCATTTAGCTGGATATGCGTAATAAATAATATCTGCTAATTCCTTTGTGTTTTCTATAAGTTTTTCTTGTCTTTTATCTATAATTGCCCGTGCTATTCTTCCTGCTTGTGGATCTTCACCATATTCATCAATAACGTGCTTTATGGTATTAAAATCAGCTTTATTAACAAAACTATATGCTGTTTCAGAATAGGGTTTAGCTTCCTTTTGTTGTAAATATCCCATATCCATACGCATATTTAATGGTCCTTCTTTATGATAGCTAAAGCCTCGTTCTGCTACATCAAGTTGTAAAGAAGAAACACCTAAATCTAATAATACTCCATTAAAAAGAGGACTATTAATAGCTGGCAAAATATTTTCATAAGAGGCATAATCAGATTCAAATAAATGAATTTGATGAGGAAAATCTTGTAAATTTTTTGTAGCTCTTGATAATGCTTGAGGATCTCTATCTAATCCACAAAGTTGTGCTTTTATACCTAGTTTTTGAAATTCTGCTAATAATGTTTTACTATGACCAGCAAGCCCTAGTGTGCCATCAAAAAACCAAGGTTCTTGACAGAGTTTATTTTCATCACTCATTAAAGCATGGATAACTTCATGCAATAAGACAGAAATATGTTGAGCATTTTGTGCTGTTACTGACATAATGAAGCCTCATTATAAAGCAAAATCAATACCACTATTATTAAGCTCATCACTTACACTTTCAAAGCTTTCTGCTTCCATTCGTTGCTTTAGAAGTGTTGTATTCCATATTTCAAAGCGATTTGTAAGCCCAAGAATGGTAATTTCTTTTTCTAATTTTGCATAATCACGATGTTCTTGTGAAAGACGTATTCTGCCTTGTGCATCAAGAGTATGTTCTTCTGCTCCACCAATAAAAAGACGGCGAAAATTTCGTACACTAGGTGACGGATTAGTTATTCTAGTAAATTGTTCTTCTAATTTAATCCAATCATACCAAGGGTATGCAACAAGACAATCATCGTATGTTGTAATAACAAGTTTAGTTTCAATTTCTGTGGAAATAAGTGGATTAATAGTATCTAATGTGGTGTTATTTGCGTTGGATTCGGAAACTTGTGGATTTTGAGTATTTGCAAGGGAAGAAGCATTTTTCATACGCAAGAAAAGACTTTCTCTATATTCAGGAGAAAGCATAAAGCGACCTTTTGGGTCTAAATTGCGTTGTGATCTACCTCGAAAATTCATTTTTATCCACTTATTTCCACTTTTTCCCACTTTACCCCTCAAAAATGTTTTTTGTCAAGTGAGGGTATAATTTTTATACACTTAGTATTATTGAGTATTTTATTTATTGGATAATGTATATAAAACTAAAAAAGTATTTATTTCCACCTATTAACAGAGCTTAACTTGCTTTACTTAAAAAATTTTTGTATATTCTTTTTAACTTTTAGGAGGAATTATGCGTACAAAGATTATTGCTACTATTGGGCCAAATTCAGCTAATGAGCAAACATTGTATGATCTTGCAAAAGCTGGAGTTAATATTTTTCGGTTAAATTTCTCTCATGGAAATAAAGAATTTTTTTATAATGTAATCAGTACGATAAGACAGGTGGAAAAAAAATTAGGGGTATCATTAACTATTTTACAGGATTTATCAGGTCCTAAAATTCGTATAGGCTTATTGCCTGTTGATAGCTATGAAGTACAAAAAGGGGATATGTTTTTTTTAGGTAAAGAACATACTGAAAAAAATTATCGTTTTTTACCATTTGAATACGAGGAATTACTTCAAACACTTAAAATAGGTGATTCTCTTGTATTAGCTGATGGCTCTTTACAATTTTTTGTTAAAGAAAATCTTGAGAAAGGCATTATCATAGAATCACAAAGTTATGGTATTATTACTTCCAGAAAAGGATTAGCTCTCCCACAAAAAGCTATTAATTTACCAGCATTAACAGACAAAGATTTAAATGATCTTGCCACAGGGATTGATCTTGGAGTTGATGCTATTGCTTTATCTTTTGTTCAAAGAGCTGATGATATAAAATTGTTAAGAAAAAAAATGCGGGAGTTTGGAACAGAACTTCCTATTGTAGCAAAATTAGAAAGGCAATTAGCTATTGATAATCTTGAAAGTATTATTGAAGAAAGTGATATGATAATGGTAGCAAGAGGAGATTTAGGGGTTGAATGTCCTTTACCTGCTTTACCTTCTATACAAAAACATATTATTAAAGCGTGTAATGAAGCGTCAAAACCTGTTATTGTTGCAACACAAATGCTCTTATCTATGGTTCATGCAAAAGCACCTACTAGAGCAGAGGTTACTGATGTTGCCAATGCTGTTATTGATGGAGCTGATTGTGTTATGCTGTCAGAAGAAACAGCTATGGGAAATTATCCCGTTGAAACAGTAAGATATATGCGTGAAATAACTGATAGAGCAGAAGATTTTATGATTAGAAATAATGTTTTAAAAAGTCCAGAAAATAGTTGCGGTTTACCTCAATTTTTGGCATACTCTGCTTGTGTTTTAGCTGAAAAAGCAAATGCTTTTGCTCTGGCAGCTCATTCTCGCTCTGGAAAAAGTGCTTTGTATCTTTCCTCATGTAGACCAAAGCATAAAATTTATGCCCTTACACAAAGTAAAAATGTTTTACATAAACTTAATTTTGCTTGGGGTGTAATTCCATCTTTTGTGAAAAATTCTGAAGAATTAAATCATTTAGTGCGAGTACAGGAATTTATTGATAATTTAAAAGAAATTCCTCCTAAAGAAAAAATTGTTCTTACAGTTGGTGATCAGCCTTATGAATTACAAGCTCAAGGAACAAATTTAGTAAAAATTTATACAAAATAGGCATAGGAAATGAAAAAAACTAAGCAATCCATTACGGAAGAATACTACCCAATTAGCATGGAAATTTTACAAAGTTTTCCAAAATTTAGACCTAAAGTTGATTTATTTGTTTTTAAAGAAGATATTGCTCAATTATATCCTATTGCACAAAAAGATTGTAGATTAAATGATACACAATTAGAAGAAATACATGAAGCGTGTAAAGAGGGTGTTCTTTTTGTATCAAGAGGTGATCAACATATTTATGTTGATTTAATCGCAAAACAAGCTGAATTAATTCTTTTTAATTCTCATTTATTAGAGTCTGAAATTGTACAAATTTTATATCAAGCTTTAACCATGCGATTGGAAAATCTTATTGAGCAACCATTGCCTATTTATTATGAACCACTTTTCCATGATGTAATGGTCTTTACAGAATATATTTGGAAAGATCCTAAAAGAATAAACGCCTTTATTCCAAAAATTGAGTTGTCAGAATTTAAAATAGCTTCTCATAGTATTACTACGTTAATGATTGGGTGTTGGTTATATTTAAATTCTGAATCCAATAAAGTAAGAAAAGATTTTGATCAACTTGCATTAGGGTTATTTTTACATGATATTGGACTTTCAAAACTTCCAGCCCATATTGTTTATAAGAGTAGTGCGTTAAATAAAGAAGAACTTGAAAAATATTTAAGCCATGTGAACCAAACAGCAATGTTGCTTAATAAATTTGGGGTAACACAAAATATAGCGTTAGAAACTGCATTAGAACATCATGAAAGAGTTGATGGTTCTGGGTATCCTCGCCATGTGAAAGTGGATAGAATTTCAAAATCTGGTTGTATTGCTATTGTAGCAAATGCTTTTGCAAATCTTATAGTGCCAAAGCATGGTGTTCCAAGAGTGACAACCTTTGAAGCAGTAAAAGCAATGGCTAAAGATGCATCATTACCTATTGCTATTACAGGGGTATTATTAAAAGCATATACAGATAGACATTTTCCAGATAAATAAAATTACTGAGAAAACTAGGGTAGTTTTGATAAAGGTTAATCTAGTTGTAAAGAATTTATGGAAATAATTTTTTAAATTCTTTTTTAGAAGAAAAAACTCTTTGAAATTTTCAAAGAGTTTTTTCTTTGTTAGAATGTATCTTTTTTTTAAAATGTGTATTTTCAAATAGTTATAATAGTTAAATTGTAAATTCAAGTGCGATACTTCATGTAGAAAACTTTCAATGGAACTTTTCCAATTTAAATATTTTCTAGGTCTATTATTAATAAATTCTAATTTTTTTCTTAGTTCTTTTTATGTAACTTTAGATAAATTAGCCTGATTGGGGGAATTAGGAAAAATTATTCCACTTTAGCCGTTATCATAAAGAAAATTAGGGATAAAGATAGCGTAATCTCTAAAGAAAAAGTAAAATAAGATTAATGTAGAAATATATTTAGGGGGTGTTTTTAAATTAATTTTATTCTATTTTTTCTTTGGGGGAAATGATTTCCCCCAAGCCCCCTCAATCAGGCAAATTTATTGAAATATGTTTCAATAAATGTACCTATTTTAGGGTATGAGTAGAAAAGTTTTTTTCTCAAAAATAAAAAAGTTATCTATAAATACCACTACACTGTAAGTCTTTTATTTTCATTATTAAAACACAGAGTTTTAATTATACATAATTTGGAAACACACCCTATTATAATTATTTTTTTGTTATTTCTCATTTAAATTAAGAATAAAAATAGAAAATAATAAAGGAAATAATAAAATTTAATTTTATATTTTATATTAATTCAGTATGTTATAATATTTTTTTATAAAAATAATTATTTTTTTATAAATTCCCCCTAGACTAATAAAATATTATACTTATTTATTGTTTGTAAGGATAAAAACCCTAGAAATTTAGTAGATAATCCTTTTGGAGGAATATATGAGTAAAATTATTGGTATTGA
>JARHYD010000024.1 GCA_029258655.1 Mailhella sp. | reverse complement strand
AAAAAGTTTTAGAAAAATATCCTAATCTTCTGATAATAATGTTTCATAAGCAAAATAAAGAGCCATTAGTGTAGCACTTTGGCGAATAGTTTCTCTATTTCCATCAAAAACAAAATGCCGAGCCTTTGTCTGAAAAAAACCAAGCTCTACAATATTACTTTCTTGTTTCATATAAATATGCTTCATAATTTGACAAGATTTAAGCCAAGTTTCTTCCATACCATTTTCAAGAGGATCTTGTTTTTTTATTGTAATTTTCTTTTTTACTGTTTGAAAGGCTTTTGGCACAGCTAAACCAATAAAAACAGTTCCTACTGGTTTTATTTTTGATCCACCGCTAGGGCCTGCTATTCCTGTAATAGAAATACCTAAATGTGTTTTTAATGCAGAGCAAACTCCACTTGCCATTTCGCAAGCTGTGGGCATACTCACTGCACCAAATTGTTTAAGTATTTTTTCTTCCACATTAAGCATATTGTGTTTTATGGTATTACTATAAGAAATAATACCCCCCTCAAACCAATTAGACGAACCATGAATTTGTGTAAGACTAGTTCCCAACAATCCACTTGTACATGATTCTGCAACAGCCATACGCATTTTAAATTGTGGTAAAAGAATACCGAGTTCGTGGCTAAGACAAGCTCCCATACGAAAAAAATCGAAAAGGGCATTTTTAGCAGAATCTTCTGCTAAGGACGAACCAAGTGTTTTTTCATTATTAGTATTTTGAGGTATTCCAGCAATAAAATCAGACATTATGAACTCGTTATTTTTTAAAGGTTATTTGACTTAAGAGCATTCCAATTAAAATCATAGTTGAGGCAATATATTGTATTATTGTTAGTTTTTCTTCTAAAAAATAAACCCCAATAATTAATGTAATAACAGGAATAAGATTAACATACGCTCCTGCCTCTGTTGCAGAAAGCTTTGCAACACCAAAATTATATAAACCATAGCCAACTATGCTTACCATAATACCCAAATAAATAATTGAGGCAAGTGGTAGCCAACTTGGTATAGTAATATCAAGAACAACATGATTTACTTCAATAGGCAATAAGGCAAGGGGAATATAAAATAATGCCCCACCTAAAGCCATGCCTGCGGTAAAAACCCAAGAACTTACTATTGTTGTAATATGTCTACAAGAAAGAGTATAAAAAACACCACAAAAAACAGCTCCTAATTCAAGCATATTCCCTAAAAAAGGATTAGGAGCACTTTGCGTTGATTCTCCACTAAAAGAAAGCCAAAATACACCAATAAACGCGAGAATAAACCCTATCCATGTTTGCACGTGCTGTTTTTCTTTGAGTAAAAGCCAAGCAGAAAAAGCCACACAAAGAGGCATAATAGCCACAACCATACCAGCTTGAGCCGAAGAAGTATAACGTAAGGCAGCTGTTTCAAAAAGAAAATAAAAACACGGTTCACACAAAACACCACCAATAAAAACAAGACGTTTTTTGGGGTGCATTAAAATTGGTTTAAGTCCTTTTAATAAAGGAAAGCAAAAAATTGTAGCAATAATCATTCTACCTGCAACAACTTCAAAAGGACTATATACAGTAAGAGCAAATTTAAATCCAATAAAAGAACTTGCCCAAAAAAACATACCTATTGTTAGTGCAAGATGGGGGATAATTTTTTGTTTAAAACTTTGTTCGTTCACAATATAACCTATTGCACATAAAGAAAGTATGCATTATTTTCTTGTTGTTTGTGTACTGTTAAATCATCAACTGTTCCGATCACAAAAGCAGATTCCCCATTATTTTGTAAACGTTCTTGAATTGCTGGTAACTCTTTTTCTTTACACGCTAAAATAAGCCCTCCAGAAGTTTGGGGATCATTACAAAGCAATGTTTCTAAACTAGAAAGCTTTTCATCGTAAAAAACAGCTTGTTTAGTAAAATTAAAATTATCATAACAGCGTTTAGGAATAAGTCCATTTTGGGCATAATCACGTACAAATTCCATAAAAGGTAAAGCATTAAAAGCAAGATGTATACTTTTTTGTGATGCTTTTGCCATTTCTAGTAAATGCCCTAATAAACCAAAGCCTGTAATATCTGTTCCTGCTTTGAGTTGAAAATCTTGAATAATTTCTGCACCTAATTTATTTAATTTTGTTGTGTATGAAAAAAGTTCTTTTTCTGCCTTTTCCCAATTATTCCATTTACCCCGTATCCCAGTTGTAAGTATACCTGTTCCTAATGGTTTAGTTAATACTAATATATCGCCTTTTTCCAAGCATTTATTTTGTGCAAAATGATTTTTATTTACGATACCTGTTACTGATAAACCAAAACGTAGCTCTTGACTTTCCAGTGTATGCCCACCACAAGAGATTGCATTTGCTTCTTGTATTTTATCTAATGCTCCAAGCAAAATTTCTTGAATAACTTCACTTGGCATATCACAAGAAGGAAAAGATAAAATATTCATTGCCGTATATGCTTGACCACCCATAGCATAAATATCTGATAAAGCATTTGCTGCTGCTGTTTGCCCAAATAAACGCGGATCATTACCAAGTGGGGCAATAATATCAAGGCTTTGTACTAAAGCAAAATCTTGTCCTAAACTTTGATTAGGATTAGCAACAACAAAAGAATCCTCATTATGGCTATGCTCTGAAAGCAAATAAGGAGAATTTTGGCTTGGCAATTTTGTTAAAATAGTATCCAGAACCTCTGGTGCTGTTTTAGCACTTCAACCTGCATCAATAGCTTTTTGCATAAGAGGGTAAAACATATTTTATCCTTATAAGTTATTAACGTAATTATGAATAATTTGAAAACACATCTTAATTATGCCATAAAAAACATATTAAAAATAGTGACAGTATTTTTCTTGGCTAAATTCAATTTTTCTTATTTTTTTGTACTATCTTTTTTTTGATTTAATTGCATAAGAATTTCTTTAGCTTGTATATCATTTTTATCTGCAGCTTGCTGTAACCAATATTCTGCCTTTTTTTCGTCCTGATAAGGACTTTTGATAAGATAAAAAACACCAAGATCAAATTGTGCATCTAATAAATCTGCTTTTGCAGCGTGTTCATATAAAAGTTTTGCTACTTCCATATTTTTAGGAACACCATTGCCTTGTCTATACATACCTGCTAAAAGATATTGAGCAAGAGCATTGCCTTGTTCTGCTGCTTTTGTATACCAAGCAGCACCTAATGTTGCGTTTTTAGGAACAAGTATACCATTTTCATATAAAAGTCCCACTTGTAATTGGGCAGGAGCATATCCTAAGTGTGCTGATTTTCGATATAATTGTACCGCTTGTCCCATATCCTTTTCAAATCCTACCCCTTTTTCATACATAGTGGCAAGCTGAAACATGGAAGGAGCGTGTTCTTTTGCTAAACCTTCTCTAAAAGCATAAATTGCGTGTTTTAATGCATCATCACCTTGTCCAAATTTTCCTTTATAATATAATAAACCTAAATGATATTTTCCCTCAATATTTCCATAGTCACTGGCTTGTTTATAATAATTTGCAGAACGCATGATATTTTTTCGTGGGCTTTCTGCTTCATACATTTTTCCAAGTTCAAGCATAGCCACAGCACTACCACGTCGAGCATTTTCTTCCATTAATTGAAATGCTCTATCAAGTTTTTTTTCACCACCTAAACCATAAAAATAGGCTTGTGCTAATTGAATTTTTGCTTTTTCATCATCAGCTTTTGCTTTTTCTTCTAATTCTTGTATTTTTATTTGATTAAGGGCTTTATCAGATTCTGAAAGTTTTGGTAATTTTACTTGAAACGTATCTTCTTTTATTTGTTTATTTTGTTGTGCTTTTTTTTCTGCTTCTTGTTTAATTTGTTCTTGAGTTTTTGCAGCTACTATTTGTAAACGCTTTAAATCTTGAAATTCCATTGGTTGCATAGATTGCATAGGCTTTATAATTTGCATTGATTTCATAGATTGCATGGACTGCATAGGTTGCAAGGGTTGCATTTTAAAAGAAGAATGGAACATTCCCTTAGAAATTTTTGGAACAACAGGATCAGATAAGCTTGGAATTTGTTCCTTTAATAGTTGTTGTTCAAAAGCATTTTGATATAGCATATCATTTCCCAAAACAAAACCATTAGCAGTAGGAACAAGAGGGCGATTAATTTTTCCTGTAATAGGAGCTTCCTTTGAAAATGTTGTCATTTCTTGGGTAATTTGTGGTGTTCCATGTAAAATGGTGGGAGGCTCAAGGCTTTCACTATTTGTAATAATGGATAAAATATCTGGTGGAATACTTTGTGGATTTTTTGTAAATTGTTCCAAAAACTCCATACTAACCGTATTTTTTGAATCTAACGGAGCAAAAGGAATAGGGGAAGAAGAATCTTGAGCAAAAGAAGTTACTGGCAATATACTAAGAAAAAAAGAAGAAAAAAATATCAATGCTCGCATAATAAAAAATAAAAACCTCTTTTTTTAGTTTCTGTCATTTTATAGAAAGATTTTAAGAAAAATTCAAGTTTAAAATGAAAATATTAGATTAATTTATTGACACACTCAAAAGTTTTGGCTTAAATATTTATAACTTTGTTGAGGGGAACAGATGTGATTTTATTTCTTAGCACAACAAATTCAATACACGAACAGTCACAAAAATTAATGTTGGCATTGCAAGTTGAGCATTTGCCTATTTGTTTTGCGTGTCTTGAAAATTCTCAAAATGCAAGCTTTGCAAGTGCTAATTCTATTGCTTTTACCGAACTTTCACAAAATGGTATTATGGAATTTTTTGCTCTTAGAAAACTTATCCGAGAATTAAAAGTAACGCATTTACACGTATTTGATGAAAAAGCTGTAAAGCTTGCTAGTTATTTAAAAAAGAGTTTTCCGTTTTTAAGAATAATCGGAGATTGGCATGAACAAATTGATTTTATTCATACTAATCCTCTAACAAAAGAAAATCCATATTTATACACTTTTGCAAAAGATAAAATAGAAGTGCTTTTTGCTTCTTCACCAGAATTTGTTAATTTTCTACAAAGACAAAAAAATTTATCTCGCGTTGGTTATTTATCCTATGTGCCTATGTTTGAAAATTATCAAGATAGCACACTAGATAAAGCCAATCCAGAAGATATTTTTACCTTTTACACAGAAATTAATTGTAGTGAAGAAAGTGGCTATCTTTTTGTGTTAAACGCGATAAAAGAACTTTATCTTGAAGAAAATATCCAAAAATTTCGCCTTATACTTTGTGTTGAAAATACAAAACAAATAGAAATTGTACGAGAAAAAGCAGAAGAAATTGGCGTGTTGGCAAATATTGTTGTATGCGATAAACTTAATAAAGCTCTTTTCTTTTCCCTTGCAGATGCTATTATTTGTAGCTCTTGTGATGGAGAAGGTGATTATAAAATGCTCTTTTTAGCTTGGCATAAAAAAGTTGCCATTATTGCTTCCGACTTATCTGTTCATACAAAATTTGTTCTTTCTGATTCTACAACGTGTGCCTTGCTCTATCCTCGCGATGATAGTCTTGCCCTTGAAAAAAATATGATAAAATTAATGAAAGACGAAAAATTACGCTCTGATATTATTTTGCAAGGTTCTGAAAAAGTTAAAAAAGATGTTTTAGAACGCTTAGCTGCAGATTATATGAAAAAATTACATTTAGGTAAATATAAGGAGAATATCTTTGTCTAACGACAGCTATATAAAAAAAGTATTGTAACTAGTTTATTAAAAATATTTTTCAAATGATATTGTTTTAATGCTATATAGAAAAAAATAATATTAATTTAGAAGGATAACTTATTTTAATAATCAAGTTTATCCTTAAAATGATATGCAAAAATTTCTATTGACATAGAAATAATCTATACGATATATTTCTTATGGTTATAAGAAATATTAATGTATTTCATAATAATGTTCTTTAAAAATCGAAAAAGAGAAAGATAAGGCTGTTTGAAAAAACGTTGTCAAATTATTTGCTTAACCTAAGCAAAATTACCCCTAAGAATACAACTTTTTTTAAAAAAAATAGGTAAAAATAGGCTCTTTAAGGCTTAAAAATAGCTAGTTTTTTTTAGTTAAAACGGGTGTATTGCTATATATTTTATATAGTTACAAAAGGGGTATTATAGTGACCTGATTTTTAAGGGGTAACGACAACTCTAAGAGCTTCAAGTATTTCATCTGGCGAATTATAGTGACCTGATTTTTAAGGGGTAACGACAACGTAGCCGTGTAAGGATGCAAATGACCTAGAATTATAGTGACCTGATTTTTAAGGGGTAACGACAACACTCCCTTAAAGAAGGTTATTGCTACTATCATTATAGTGACCTGATTTTTAAGGGGTAGCGACAGCTTTATTTAGATTATAGATATATTAGTACCAATTATAATAATTTGATTTTTAGAGATAAAAAAAGACCTCCTAATGGTGGTCTTTTTTTTATTGTTAATTTAGGGTATTTTTCTAAATTATTTATAAGTATTAAATATTGTTTTCTAATAATAAAAAGATTATGTTAGAAACATATCCTACTCATAATGTTAAAAATTACTGTATAATCACGTATAACAACTTATTAGCATAGTAGTAGTATAAAACCATTGTTTAAAAAGTCAGCATAGTTAACTCATAATGTTAAATTATATTTACAAAAATGGAAATAAAAATGCCTTTTTTGTTAAAAATCATTTTACAAACTTGTAAAAAATAAAAAATTAATTATAATTATTTGATTTAATACTTATTATTCTTATTTGCATTTTATAAATTTTTATGTATACTATATATGTATTTAGAACAAAGGATATACTTTGATAAATTCAACGTTATTAAGGAGTTAATATGAAACGTCTTTCTAAAGTTGTTGCTGTTTTTGCTCTTATATTAGGTATGAGCATAACAAGTATTGCTCAAGCAAAACAGCTTATTGTAGCTCACGATACCAATTTTAAACCTTTTGAATTTCGTGATGAAAGTGGTAATTATACAGGTTTTGATATTGAATTATGGCAAGAAATTGCAAAGCGTGCAAATTTAGATTTCCAATTCCAACCAATGGATTTTAACGGAATTATTCCAGCATTGCAAACCAATAACGTTGATGTAGCTATTGCAGGCTGTACTATTACCAATGAACGTCAAGCTGTTGTTGATTTTTCAACTCCTTATTACAATACTGGTCTTATGATTGCAGTACGAGCAGAAGATGCTGACAAGGTAAAAAGTCTTGATGATTTAGCGGGCAAAGTTATTGCTACTAAAACAGCAACCTCTTCTGCTGAATATCTTCGCACTACCTTTACCAAAGCAAAAGAAGTAAAACTTTTCCCAAATAATGATGGTTTACTTTTTGAACTTATGGCAAAAGGTGTTGACGCTGTTTTCTTTGATGAAACTATTTTACGCGATTTAGCAAAAGCATCTAATGGTGGTGTTGTCGTTGTTGGACCTTTATATCAAGGTCAATCTTATGGCATTGCTTTCCCTAAAGGAAGTGAGCTTATTAAACCTGTTAACACTGCTCTTGAATCTATTAAAAAAGACGGTACATACGATAAACTACACAAAAAGTGGTTTAGCTCTAAATAAATTTTTATCACCAAGTCTGTAATTTTTTTGCAGACTTGGTTTATTTAAAAGGTAGCTATGGCTTTTGATTTTCAACCTCAAGTTATGATTGACAGTTTTCCTCTTTTAATTGGGGGACTTAACTTAACAATTTATATTACTATTGTTGGACTTTTACTTG
This sequence comes from Mailhella sp., assembly GCA_029258655.1. Lineage (GTDB taxonomy): Bacteria > Desulfobacterota > Desulfovibrionia > Desulfovibrionales > Desulfovibrionaceae > Taurinivorans. Next base: position 19,187 of record JARHYD010000024.1, on the reverse strand, counting down.
GTTTATTCTTTGGCGTGATTACAGGTTTAATTAATTGTGGTCACAATAAATTTTTAAAATATATTGCAGTTGCTTATATTGAAACTATTCGCGGTACACCCTTAATCGTGCAAGTTATGTTTTTATATTTTGGTCTTCCTCTTGCTCTTGGTATGCGTGTTCCCCCTGTAACTGCAGGTATTGTGGCTATTGGGATTAATGCTGGTGCATATATTGCTGAAATTGTGCGTGGTGCTATTATTTCCATTGATCATGGTCAAGAAGAAGCTGCTCGCTCAACAGGATTAAATAAATTTCAAACCATGCTTTATGTTATTTGGCCACAAGCTTTTCGTCGTATGATTCCACCTCTTGGCAACCAATTTATTATTTCTTTAAAAGATACTTCTTTACTTGTTGTTATTGGTGTTGCAGAGCTTACAAGACGTGGACAAGAAATTATTGCTATCAACTTTAGAGCTTTTGAAATTTGGCTTGCTGTTGCTATTTTATATTTATGTTTAACTCTTAGCCTCTCCTATATCTTACGTATTATAGAAAAAAAATTAAATGCAAAAGTTCTTAAAAGAAAATTATAATATAAAATAACGAGTTATTATGGAAAGAGCAAAAATCCATCTTCTCCCCCCAGAACTTCGCAATCAAATTGCTGCTGGCGAAGTGGTGGAACGCCCTGCAAGTGTTGTGAAAGAGCTTGTAGAAAATGCTCTTGATGCAAAAGCAACGGATATTGAAGTCCATATAGAAGACGGTGGGCAAAGTCTTATTTCTGTCCAAGATAATGGTATAGGTATTCCTCAAGAGGAACTTGAACTTGCTGTTACCCGTCACGCTACCAGTAAACTCCAAACTGTTAACGATTTATCACAAATTCTTTCCTATGGTTTCAGAGGTGAAGCTTTACCAAGCATTGCCTCTGTTTCTCGTTTTCGTATTTTATCCAAAACAAAAGATGATGAAATAGCCCACGAACTTGCTGTTCATTTTGGAGATATTGCAGAAAATACCCCTGCAAGCCTTAGGCAAGGAACATTAATTGAAGTTCGTGATTTATTTTTTAATATTCCAGCACGATTAAAATTTCTAAAAAATCCTGTAACAGAACTAAAACGAGCAACAGATTTATTTATTCGCTTAGCATTAGGTGCAGATAATGTTGCCATGCGGCTTTATGCTGGATCTCGTCAAGTAATAGAATTTTTTGATTTTGAAGATAAAAAACAAAAATTAGCAAAAATTTGGTCACAAGCTATTATTGAGGAATTAATTCCTGTTAAATATGAAAACTATGGAATAAAAGTTCATGGTTTTATTTCTAATCCTCGTTCTGTACAACCTCGTTCTGATCGTATGCTTTTATATGTTAATGGTCGTGCTGTAAGTGATAAATTAATATTAAAAGCAGTTCGTCAAGCATACTTAGGAAAAATCACGACAAGAGATTATCCTCAGTGTTTACTTTTTCTTGAAATTAATCCTCGTGAAATTGATGTAAATGTTCACCCTGCAAAAAGTGAAGTTCGCTTTCGTGATGAAAAAGCTCTTTTTGGTGTTATTACAAAAGCTATTCATCATGCTTTAGAAAAATGTGACGATTTCTTTAGTATAAAAGACTTGCAAAAAGAAGAAAATTCTTCTTCCCAACAAGCACAATTAGGTGATTTGTACCAACCCACAGACAAAAAAACAGAAACAAAGCCATTAGGCTTTTGGGGAAATGCAGATAAAGAAACAAGACTTTCTTTTGTTAAAGAAAAAGATATTAATAGCTCTGCATTTGAGGAACATATTTTACAAAAAAACAAAGATGAAGAAGATCCTATAAATAATGCCTCTTTCAAGGATAATTCTTTTATTAATCAAGAAGAAATTCCTACACAGAATTTTACCTCTCTTGATCAAGATATTTTTATATCTTCTTCTGCAAAATTTTCTGTTAATGAAAAAGCTTCTCTTATAGCGCCACTAACACAAGACACCTCAAATTTTTCTGTAACACAAGACACGTCTTTTTTTGATAATACCCAACCAATACAAAAAAAAATTTCTGCAAATACCAATTTTGCTAATCAAATAACTTCTTCTGCCTTACCGTATGGTTTAGAATATTTAGGGCAAATAGCCGAAACCTATTTAATTATCAAAAAAGACAATGCGTTAATGCTATTAGACCAACACGCAGCCCATGAACGTATTTTATACGAAGAAATGAAAAAAGGTATTATCCAAACACAAGGGCTTTTATGTCCCATAGAGCTACCTTTGCATCACAGCGAGGAGGCAAGATTTTTTGAGGTTGCCAATACCTTAAAAGAGCTTGGCTTTAGCATTAAATCTGAAGAAAGAAAGGAAGGACTTCTCTTACTTATAGAAGCTATTCCACGTTCTTTTGATAGAATAGTTGCAACAGGATTTTTAAAAGAAGTTCTTGCAGAACGACTTGATACTATGGATAGTTTATGGATACGCCATGCCTGCAAATCAGCTATAAAAGCCAATACCCCTCTTGATAAAGCTGCGGCTATTAAACTCATTCTGCAATGGCTAGCCACAGAAGAACCCGATAACTGCCCACATGGTCGTCCTGCTGTATTACATTTTACAGCCTTAGATTTAGAAAAAATGTTTAAAAGAAAATTTTAAAAGATACTTTTCTACTGTGTGTTTCTAAATTATTTATACTTATTTTGTTCTCTAATAATAAAAATAAAAGATTTGCAATGCAATAGCATTAAACACTATTTATAATTACAATGTAAAAACAAAGAACATTTTTATTTTTGGAAGAAAATTTTTTTACTACAACCTAAAAATAGGTAACTTTATTGAAATTTATTTCAATAAAGTTACCTGATTGAGGGGGTTTGGGGGAAATCATTTCCCCCAAATAAATAAAATAAAAATTAATTTAAAAACACTCCCCATAAATAATTGTGAAAACAAACCTAGAAAACTTTTTTACCACCTAAATATGCAGTACAAACTCTACCTTTCATTTCTTCATTTAAAAAAGGTGTATTTGCAGATTTTGAATAGAAATTTTCTTTATTTGCTATCCAAGTAATACTGGGGTCAAAAAAGAAAAAGTCTGCCACATCACCTTTTTGAAAATTATTATAAGGAAGTTTGAACCGCTTTGCAGGATTTATTGTATATGTACGAATAATATCTTCTTGAATAAAGATATTTTCTTCCACTAAACGCCATAAAAGCGTAAGGGCAGTATCAAGACCACTAATACCATTTGGAACCATATCAAGAGGATTTTCTTTATCTTGCATAGAATGGGGGGCGTGGTCTGTAATCATGCAATCAATAAGCCCTGATTTTACAGCCTCACGTAAGGCAAGGACATCGTCCCATGTTCTAAGAGGAGGATTTACTTTTGCGTTGGTATTATAATTATCAATAGCATTTTCATCAATCAATAAATAATGAGGGCAAGTTTCTGCTGTCAAATTGATACCACGATCTTTTGCTCGTTTAATCTCATCAAGACTACGCTTACAAGAAACATGGGCAATATGCACAGGAACATTTAAATATTCTGCAAGAAGGGCATCACGGGCAACTTGTAAAGCCTCTCCAATATCAGGTTGACCTTTTACACCTAATTTTGCGGATAAATTTCCTTCATTCATGTGAGCTCCCCGTGCAAGGTAGGGATCTTCGCAATGGTCAATAAAGAGCATATCTAAATCATTGCCATATTCCATAACACGACGCACCATTTCTGTACTATAAAGTGGAACGCCATCATTAGAAACAGCAATACAGCCAGCTTCTGAAAGTTCCCCAAGAGGTGCCATTTCTTCACCTTTTAGTCCAATGGTTGCAGCTGCTACTGGATGTAAAAAAGGGCCGTATGGGTGTGTTTTTGTGGCTTTTTCAAGCATATATCGTGTAGTGCTTGCATTATCATTAACAGGGCTAGTATTTGCCATACACAAAATATGTGAATACCCACCATGTAAAGCTGCTTCTAATCCTGTGTTAATATCTTCTTTCCATTCCATACCGGGATCGCGAAAATGTGTATGTACGTCAATCATACTTGGGAAAAGGATTTTTCCTGACATATCAATAACTGTACAATTTTGTGGTGTTTCAAGGTTTTCACCTATGGCAACAATACGTCCTCCTTGTTTTCCATAATTTTCTGCATAATTTTGATAATGTTTATGAAAACCATCTTCTGGATCAAAAGTAAAATTATATTGCGTATTTTCGGTATTATTTTCTGTAATAAGTAAATCTACTACCTTACCTAAATAGGTAGCATTTCTAAATAAAATCATTTGTTATTCTCCTATATTAGGATTAATTGTTAATCCATCATTTCTTGTTCCGTAAAGATATAAAACAGCCATACGTGTTGCAACACCTGCAGAAACCTGATTTAGCACAAGACTATCATTGCAATCAGCAACATCATCAGCAATTTCAAGCCCACGATTCATTGGACCGGGGTGAAGAATTTTTGCATGAGGTTTTGCTTTTGCAAGAAGAGCAGAAGTAAGGCAAAAACGGCGTGAATAATCTGCCAAGTCTGGGAGTAAACCTGCTGCTTGGCGTTCAAGTTGCAAACGTAAACACATTATAGCATCTACATCGCAAACAGCTTTGGCTAAGTCAGAATAAACAGTTACAGGAAAGTTATCTAAATAGCGAGGAAGTAATGTTTTAGGTGCACAAATTCTAACATTTACTCCTAAACGTGCTAATAAATTAATATTAGAACGGGCAACACGGCTATGATTAATATCACCTAAAATAAGTAATGTTTTGCCTGTAAATTCACCATTCCATGCATCGCGTAAAGAAAATGCATCAAGAAGAGCTTGGGTTGGGTGAGCGTGCCAACCATCACCACCATTAACAACACTGCATTTTAAACGATCGGCTAAAAATTGTGCCGCTCCACTGCTAGAATCACGAATAACTACAATATCAGGGTGCATTGCTTCAAGAGTAAGAGCTGTATCTTTTAAACTTTCTCCTTTTTGTACACTTGAGCCAGTTTTACCAAGTGTAAAAGTATCTGCAGAAAGACGCTTTGCTGCTGTATCAAAAGAAAGTTTTGTTCTTGTACTTGGTTCGGCAAAAAAAAGGGTGATAGTTTTTCCCTTTAATGTAGGTACTTTCTTCACCGCTCTATGATTTACTTCTTGAAAACGCTTTGCATTATCTAAAATAAAAAAGATTTCTTCATTAGATAACTGACTTACATCTAACAGATCTTTGTGTTGCCACGTTTGAATGGACATACTATCCTCTCTTCATTTCGTTCATAAAATTAAGTTAAGAAAAAGCTACTTGAAACTTCCTTTAGTGTAAAGATTTTTTTCTGATAGATAATTTTTTAGGGGGAGGACTAAAAAGTCCTCCCCCTAAAACCCCCTTTCAAAAATTTTTAATCCAAAAATCCTTTTGCGTACAAAAGGATTTTTTTTCTTTTATTATGTATAAATAAATATGTTATTTCAATTAGTTATAAAAATACTGGATAGCTTGATTAAGCAATAATAATATAAAATTTTTATAAAATAAGGGAATAAACTTTTTAAAGTCTTTTTTCTAAAAAAATGAAGTATATTTTCAAATTATTTATAATTATTTTAGTATATTAGATAGTTAATAATAAAAATAGTATTAAGTTAAAAACACGTTCTATTTTAATAAAATTTAAAATTTACTTAAAATAATATGCAAAAATTTTTATTGACATAAAAATAATCTATATTATATATTTTTGTAGTTATGAGAAACATTAATGTATTTCATAATAATGTTCTTTAAAAATTAAAAAAGAGAAAGATAAGGTTGTTTGGAAAAACGTTGTCTGGAAAAACGTTGTCAAATTATTTGCTTAACCTAAGCAAAATTACCCCTAAGAATACAACTTTTTTTAAAAAAAATAGGTAAAAATAAGCCCTTTAAGGCTTAAAAATAGCTAGTTTTTTTTAGTTAAAACGGGTGTATTGTTATATATTTTATATAGTTACAAAAGGGGTATTATAGTGACCTGATTTTTAAGGGGTAACGACAACAGAAGCAACAACCATTCTAAAACATGAAAAATTATAGTGACCTGATTTTTAAGGGGTAACGACAACTTAATTCTATTTTAAAAAAATTATAGTATCATTATAGTGACCTGATTTTTAAGGGGTAACGACAACACTCCTGTACGGTCAAACTTCGTACAGTCGATTATAGTGACCTGATTTTTAAGGGATAGCGACAACCTTATTAAGTATATTAATTATAATAATTTGATTTTTAGAGATAAAAAAAGACCACCATTAGGTGGTCTTTTTTTATTGTTAATTTAGGGTATGCGTTTAAAAAACATAGGCAAATTTATTGAAATTTGTTCCAATAAATTTGCCTGATTGAGAAAGCTTAAGGGAAATTATTTTGCTTTAACCATTACGTCAAAGAAAATTACAGATAAAGCCATTGTATCCTCTAAAGAAAAAAATAAGAGTAAGTTAGCAACACATTCTAATTATTCTTTAATAAATAAATCTGTGGACATATAACGTTCGCCAGTATCTGGGGCAATGGTTATAATATTTTTACCTTTAAATTCTGGGCAACTTGCTAATTTAATAGCAGCAAGTACATTAGCACCTGTGGAGATACCACCGTTAACAGCGTCCATTTTTAGAACTTTACGAGCAGTTTCTTTTGCAAGAGGGGTGCTAATGGTGATAATTTTATCTATAACATTTTTATCAAAAACTTTTGGAATAAAACCAGCACCGATTCCTTGAATACCATGAGGTGCGGGACTATTTCCTGATAAAACAGCAGATTCTTCTGGTTCAACAACAGCAGTAAAGATAGTATTATCTTTTTCTTTAAGGAATTTGCTAATACCTGTTACAGTTGCACCAGAACCAGCACCTGCAAGAAAAGCATGGATAGTAATATTTTCTTTTTGGGTTTGTTGCCAAATTTCAGGAGCAGTTGTTTCATAATGGATTTTTGGTCCTACTTCATTGCTAAATTGATCGGGACGGAAAGCATTTTTAGTAGCATTATAAAGTTCTTCAGCTTTTTCTTGAGCACCTTTCATGCCTTTAGCTGCTGGGGTTAAAACGATTTCAGCACCAAGTCCTTTCATAAGCATACGGCGTTCAATGCTAGCAGATTCTGGCATACAAATAATTAATTTAATACCAAGTTGTGCAGCAACTAAAGCTAAGCCTATTCCTAAGTTTCCGCTAGAAGCTTCAATAATAGTGCCGTCTTTTGTAAGTATACCTGTATCAAGGGCGTGTTTAATATATGCATAAGAAGCTCTATCTTTTATAGAACCTCCCGGATTAAACATTTCTGCTTTGACATAAATATTTGCACCAACTTCTTTTGAAATATTCACTAAATGAATAAGAGGAGTATTTCCGATATAGGAAAGTAAATTCATGTTAACCTCGCTTATAAATTATCTTCTTTTGTAAACATACGCCAATGAATACCATTTTCTGTTTTTTCGGGAATAACATCTAATATTGCTGTATTTTTCCAAAAATAGCTTAAACTATTATCAGGGCCTATATGGCATTTCATATTAGCAGAAATTTCATCAGGACTTAATTTTTTTATGGTAACTCCTAATTCTTCTAGCTGTTCACGTAAAATTTCTTCAATTCTTTGTGCCACTTCTGGAGTAGGTTTAAATGTATTATAATCCATAGCATCTCACTTTATTAGCGTATTTTAATAATATAAGAAGTATTTCGCACTTGTCAAAATTTTCTTTCTGTTTATAATAAAAAAAATCTTATTTTGAGGTGAATTATGCTGCATCATTTAGTTTGGTGGACTTTGAAAGATACTGAAAATAATAATCCAAAAGAAATAGCACAATACCTAGCAAAGCTTGGTATGGAAAAAATGCAAGGTAAAATTGACGCTCTTTTATCCTTAGAACTTGTTTATGATTTTGCAGATACTACTACTCAAGAAGTTCAATTACTTCTGCATAGTACCCATAAATCAGAAAAAGAACTTGCTGAGTATGCAAATCACCCTATTCATGTAGAATTTGCAACAGAACTTAAAAAATATGCAACATCAAGACAAGCAATAGATTATTTTACGGTAGAGTGTTTCTAAATTATTTATAATTTTTTTAACATATTAGACTTATAAAACAAAAAATAGTTTCATAAAGTCACTGACCTAATAAGTTTCACTCTCTGGAAGCGAGGAGCGAAGCGACTTGCTGAAAGAGTGTGAAACTGGGGGGCATTGCTTGGGGGGCAGCGGTAGCCGTTAGCGAAGAATGAGCTTTACGGATAGCGACAGTGTACCCCCCAAAGAAAAAGAAAATAATTTAAAAACACACCTTAACTATATTTTTTAGAAAGATAGTTTCGTTTTATTAAAATTTTTATTTTTCGTAAAAAGAATTATCGATTTAATTTTATTTTGATTTGCTCTAAAGATAATGCTTCTAAATGGCGAATACGAATATTTACAAGCAAACAAGAGCAAGTTAAACCTAAAATAAGCCCTATCCAAAATCCATAAACACCAATAGGTTTAATAATAAGATCTGTGTAGCAAAGAATATACCCAATAGGAAGACTTGTTACCCAATAGGAAATAAAAGAAATAACAAAAATCGCTTTTGTATCATTATATCCTCGTAACGCAGAAAGTACAGACATTTGAATATTATCAGGAATTTGATAAAGAGCAGTAAAAATCATAATAGAGCTTGCAAGACTAATAACAAGTGGATCATCAGAATAAATATCCGCAATATATCCTCTAAAAAGAATAAGAACACTAAGGCAAGTAATAGCTATTCCTAAACTAATTAGAACAGAAGATTGCCGTATTTCTTTTGCTTGTTTAAGATTGCTAGCTCCTAAGCTTTTTCCTATTAAAATGCTTGTAGCCGTACCTAAAGAAAGGGGAAGCATAAAAATAAGGGAACTTGTGGTCATAGCAACTTGGTGACCAGATACTGTTGTTTTGCCAAGAGGAGAAATAAGCAAAGAAATTAACGTAAAAGAAGAAACTTCTAAAAGCAGAGCAATGGCAATAGGAAAACCTAATTTACTAATCCGTTTAATAACAATCATGTTAGGTTTGTCTATTTTGAGTGTTCCAGGACTATTTTTATGGATATTATAAAGCATAACACTAAGCATTACCCAGCAGACAATAGCAGTAGCTAAGCCACAACCCGCCCCACCAAGTTTTGGCATTCCAAAATATCCAAAAACAAAAATATAATTGAGTGGAATATTAAGAAATAATCCAATAAAACCAGCTAACATAGCTGGACGAGTATAACTTTTAGCTTCAATAAAAAATCGGCAAACAAAAAAAAGTAAAAAAGCTGGCATACCCCATTTTATATAAAAAAGATAATTAGAGGCAACGGTTGCCATTTCTTTTTCTATTTTTGTTGTTTGTAAAAAAACGTGTGAGGCTATGGTAAAAATAAGCATAAAAAATATAGCACTAGCAAGAGCTATCCAAACCCCTTGACGCCAAAAACGGTTTAGACTGACATTTTTGCCTGCACCAATGCCTTGTGCTACAAGTGGTCCAATGGGAATAAGCAAACCTTGTCCACATACAAGTAAGGGCGTCCATAAAGAACCACCAATAGAAACTCCTGCCATTTGAGCTGTGCCTGCTTTACCTGCAACAACAGTATCAACAAAGTTCATAGACATTTGTGCTAATTGTCCAAGAACAATGGGCAAACCTAAATATATAAGGGCAGATGCGTGTTTTTTAAATGTTTCAAACGATAGCATAAACTCTCCTTAAAGGAAAAAAACAATTATCAAAAAAGAGTAAAAATATGTAAAAAAATAAATAATGATAAAGTATCTTTCTAACTTAATAGTATTTTTTCTTTAATTTGCCCATTGTATTTTTATATTAAGATTTTTATAGTATCATTATGGTATATATATTAAAAAATTAACATAATAAAAAAATCAAAAAAAGTTATAACAACATATTTTTATTGAATATTTTTTTATAAAAAGAATAGAACTTTTAATAAAATTTACAAATAGAGCAAAAAGTTTTTACCTAAGTATAGGTTACATATTTATAGAATATATCTTTACCAAAGATTAAGTATACCTAAAAATTGTTGTGTATAAGGAATTTTTATAAATTTTACATTAGTATATTTTAGTATCTTCATAGCTTTTATTAGGATACAATAAAATTAATTAAAAAGCAAAGGGAGACAAGCCAAAGAACAGGGGAAACTGTTTTAATTTTTCCTGTACAAGTTTGAATAATGCAATAACTAATAAAACCAAGTCCAAAGCCAGAAACTATGCTATATGTAAAAGGCATACTGGCAATAATAAGAAAAGCAGGTAAGCTTTCACTTATTTCGGTAAAATCAATTTCTTTAATATCTTGCATCATAAAAGCTCCCACTAAAATAAGGCAAGGTGCAGTTGCAACGGTTGGAATAAGTTCTACAAGTGGAGCAAAAACAAGAGAAAAAAGAAAAAGTACAGCACACGTGATAGCTACTAATCCTGTTTTGCCCCCTTCACTAATACCAGTAATACTTTCAAGATAGCTTGTAACAGGACTTGTGCCGAGCATAGATCCCATAAGTGTTCCTGTTGCATCTGCAAGAGTAGCGGCTTTTAATCCACGAATAGAACCATCAGCATTTTCCCCTATTTTGGAAGAAAGACCAATAAACGTACCCATAGCGTTAAAAAGATCAACCATTGTCATACTAAAAAAAACAGAAAGAAAACTTATTTTTAAAACATTTCCAAAATCAAGTTGCATAAATGTAGGAGAAATACTAGGAATATTAGTACTAATAATATCATTAATACTTTTAGGTGCTGCACTAAGCCCACAAAGAATGGAAACAAGGGTAATAGCTAAAATTCCCCATAATAACGAACCTTTTATTTTTTTATGCATAAGTGCAACAGTAAAAATAAGTCCAAAAATTGCTAATAGTGTAGAGGGATTAGAAAGATTACCAAGCATAATCATTGTGCTGTCATCTTTAACTGTAATACCTGCATTTTGAAAGCCAATTAATGTAATAAAAAAACCAATACCAACACCAATGGCAACTTTTAATTGTTTTGGAACGGAAAGCATAATATAACGTGGTATATTAGAAAGAGAAATAAGAGTAAAAAGTAAACCAGAAATAAAAACAGCAGCAAGAGCATTTTCCCATGAAAGTTTCATGCCATGTACAAGTGTGTATGTAAAAAATGCATTTACGCCCATTCCTGGAGCTAAGGCAATGGGCAGATTAGCAAAAAATCCCATAATTAAAGTAGGCAAAATAGATGCCCAAATAGTTGCTGTAAAAGCAGCTTGCAAAGGCATTCCACTTTCTGCTAATAAAACAGGATTAACAAGTAAAATATACGCCATAGACATAAAGGTTGTTATTCCTGCAATAATTTCAATTTTTATATTTGTTTGAAATTTTTCTAATTGAAAGAGTTTTTCAAGCATAATCTATCCTTTTTATAGAGAGAAAAATGGAAAAAAAGTGTATGGTATGTTTAAGTAAAAAGCAAGAATTTGTGATACGTTTGACTTGCTGATAAAAATTTTATATAAATTTATTTATATTAGATTTGTTGGATCGTGTTATGCAAAAAAATATTGAAAAAAAAACTGGTAATAAGGTTACGGAAGAAGGTATCAATAATCTTCTTTTACTTATGGATCAACGTGGATTAAACACAACCAAACAAAGAGTGAATATTGCAAAAGTTTTTTTTGGTATGGTTGGCCATCATTCCTTAGAAGAAATTTATCAAGAAGTACATAAAAAACACCCAAGTATAGGACAGACAACTGTTTACAGAACAATAAAATTACTGTGTGAAGTTGGGTTAGCAGAAGAACTCCATGTAGGAGAAGGTTTTGCTCGGTATGAAGTGGTAACTTCAAAACAACACCATGATCATTTAGTATGCAAAGAATGTGGAAAAACAGTAGAATTTACTTGTCCAGAAGTAGAAAAAATTCAAAATGATTTAGCAGCAAAAAATGGTTTTATTTTGATTGATCATCATCATATTTTACTTGGTATTTGTGATGATTGCCGTAAAAAAATAAATTTCGGAACATTAAAATAAGTTCTTATGATTATTTCTTAGGGGAATATTTTGTAATTATTTTTTTTACGTTTTTTTATATGGTATTAGAGCGTGCTATATATTAAAAAAGTACGTTATTAAAATTATAGTTATAAAAATATGTTAATTTATCAAACACATTTTGTTCGCAAAATGTGTTTTTGTTTAAAAAATTTTGTACAATAAGTTTATAAGGGAACTTTTTCAAAAACTTATATCTTAAAAAATAATTAAAATACGTTTCAATAAATTTAGCTGATTGAGGGGAATTGAGGGGGAATTATTTTGTTTTAGCTGTTACGATAAAGGAAGTTATAAATAAAGATAATATAACTTCAAAGAAAAAATAAAATAAAATTACTTTAGAAACACACCCTATACTATTACATAATTTAAATATATTTATACCTTTTTGTTTTGCTTGCGAAATAAAGGGTTTTAGGATATTATAATCTATTGAAAATGTGCTTTATAAAGAGATTTATATGAAAGAATTTGCAAAAGCAGTAATGAATTTTCAAGAGCCTGTTACACAAGCATTACAAAAAGTTATTTTAACAATGCCAAAAAGTGTACAAAAAATTGCAGAATATGCATTGCTTTCAGGGGGAAAGCGTTTGCGTCCATGTCTTACACTTATATGGTATGATATGTTAAAGGGAGCAAATTCCATTCAACATTCTACTTTTTCTGTTTATGATTCTGCTATTGTTTTAGAAATGTTTCATGTTGCAAGTTTATTACATGATGATGTGCTTGATGATGCAGATTTACGAAGAGGCAAAGAATCTGCTCATTTAAAATTTGGTATTCGTCCTTGTCTTTTAGCTGGTGATGCTTTGCTTGCTACGGGCAATAAGCTTATGGCAGAATTTCAAAATGTTGCCCTGATGAATGTTATTTCCGATGCATTATTAAAAACTGCTAATGGTGAAATTGAAGAAATTGAATTAGCAGGTAAAATACCAAACCATGAACAAGAATATCTTTCTGTTATTGAAGGAAAAACAGCTTGGATTATTCGATCTGCTTGTCTTGTGGGAGCTATTATGGCAGGTGCAAGCAAGGAAGATCAAGAAAAAGCAGCACATTATGGTTTAAATCTTGGTATGGCTTTTCAAATAGTTGATGATGCACTGGATTTTTCCGATGAAAGTATTATAGGAAAACCCGCAGGTGGTGATTTGCGAGAAAGAAAATGTACACCACCTATTTTTATGTATCTTCAAGCATTAGCCCAAGAAGAAAAACAAAAATTTATTGAGAAATTTTCTGTTTTGCCTAGTCCTATTTTTGAACAGCAAAAACAAGATAAACAAGGTTTTACAGAAAAAGAATTATCCGATATTACCCAAAAAATTATACAAGCAAAGTATCCAGAAAAAACACGTGAACTTGCAAGTAGTTATTTGCAAAAAGCAGAAGAAAGTCTGCATGATTTTACAGGACAAAATAAAGAGCTTTTATTAGAAGCTTTAGAATATGTTCGTTCCAGAAATAAATAGCCATAATGGCATAAACCAAGAATAGGTGAATATATGAGTCTTTTGCGTTTGGAAATCCGAGTAAAGGAAAATCAGCAAGATCCAGTTGGACATAGAGTTGCTGATGAAATTAAAGAAGCATTAAATCTTCCAGTGGAAAATGTGCGTATGGTAAAAGTACTTACCATTGACGGCATAACAGAAGATGAAGCAAATATTTTACTTGAAAAAGCTGCTTTGCATGATCCTGTTTTACAAAGTGCAAGCTTAGTGTCTGGTTCTTCTGATGCTGATTTTGTTTTAGAGGTTAATTTCCGTCCAGGCGTTACTGATAATGAAGGCAATACAGCAAGAAATACAGCAGCCCTTGTGCTTGGTAAAGAACGTTCTGCTCTCACTGTTTACACTGCAAAGCAATATCATTTATGGGGAAAACTTACCAAACAAGATGCTGAACGCATAGGCAAAGATTTACTGGCTAATGAACTTATTGAACGACTTCGTATAAAAACAAAAGAAGAATGGCAAAAAGACGCTGGATTTGAAGCTCAAGCTTCTAAAGTTACAGGAAAAGCTTTAGATACAGTGAATATTATTCCACTTCTTTCTATGTCTGATAATGAACTTATAGATTACAGCCGTAAAAATACATTAGCGTTAACCTTAGAAGAAATGCTTATTATTAAGAATTTTTACGCAAAAGAAGAAACAACAAAAGAACGTGAAAAACTTGGTTTACCACAAAATCCAACGGATGCAGAACTTGAAGTTTTAGCTCAAACTTGGTCAGAACATTGCAAACACAAAATTTTTGCTGCTCAAATTGAATATACAGATACAGTTACAGGTAAAACAGAAACCATTGATAGCTTATATAAAACTTTTATTAAAAGTCCTACTGCCACTATTAGAAAACGTCTAGGAGAAAGAGATTTTTGCCGTTCTGTTTTTAGTGATAATGCAGGCGTTATTGCTTTTAATAATGATTATGATGTGTGTATAAAAGTTGAAACCCATAATAGCCCCTCAGCTCTTGATCCCTATGGTGGAGCTTTAACAGGAATTGTTGGGGTAAATCGTGACCCAATGGGTACAGGTATGGGAGCAGAGCTTGTATGCAATACTGATGTTTTTTGTTTTGCATCACCTTTTCATAAGGATACATTGCCTTCTCGTTTATTGCACCCTCGCCGTGTTATGGAAGGTGTTCGAAAAGGGGTTGAAGATGGTGGCAATAAATCTGGTGTTCCAACCGTAAACGGTGCTATTGTTTTTGATGAACGTTATCTTGGTAAACCTTTAGTTTATTGTGGTACTATTGGGCTTATGCCTCGAATTTTACATGGTAAACCAGGCTATGAAAAAAGCCCTTGTGTTGGGGACGCTATTGTTATGACAGGTGGCCGTATTGGTAAGGACGGTATTCACGGTGCTACTTTCTCATCAGAAGAATTACACGAAGGTTCTCCTGCTACTGCTGTACAAATAGGTGATCCTATTACTCAAAGAAAAATGTATGATTTTATTATGCGAGCTAGAGATTTAGGCTTGTATAATGCAATTACGGATAATGGGGCAGGTGGCCTTTCTTCTTCTGTTGGGGAAATGAGTGAGGCTACTGGTGGTTGCCGTTTAGATTTGTCTAAAGCACCATTAAAATATGATGGATTACAACCTTGGGAAATTTTGCTTTCTGAAGCACAAGAACGTATGACATTAGCTGTGCCACAAGCAAAACTTGCAGAGTTTTTAGCTCTTGCTAAACATATGGACGTAGAAGCAACCAATTTAGGTGAATTTACAGATAGTGGATATTTTCAAGTAACATACGGTGAAAAGCCTGTGGCTAATCTTCCAATGGATTTTATGCATAATGGTTTGCCACAAATGAAATTAAAAGCTGTATGGAAAGAAGAACATACAGAAATGCAAAATCAAGTTGCAATGCCTGATACAGAAGATAAAGCAGAATTTCTTTTACAAATGCTTGGACGTCTTAATATTTGCAGTAAAGAAAATATTGTTCGTCAATATGACCATGAAGTACGTGGTGGCAGTGTGGTAAAACCTTTTGTAGGAAAAAATCAAGATGCTCCAGCTGATGCAGGGGTTCTTCGTCCTGTGCTTGAAGATGAAGCAGGTATTGTTATTTCTAATGGTATTTGTCCAAAATTTAGTGATTTTGATACATACCACATGATGGCAAATGCTCTTGATGAGGCAGTACGTAATGCTGTGGCAGTTGGGGCTGACCCTGAACACATGGCAGGTTGTGATAATTTTTGCTGGTGCGATCCTATTCAATCAGAAAAAACTCCTGATGGTGAATATAAATTAGCACAATTAGTTCGTGCTTGCCAAGCCTTAGGTCAATATTGCTTAGATTATAGTGTACCTTGTATTTCTGGAAAAGATTCCATGAAAAATGATTATATTGGAGATGGAAAGAAAATTTCTATTCCACCTACTGTACTTTTTAGTGTACTTGCAAAAATCCATGATGTGAAAAACGCTGTTACTAGTGATTTTAAAAATGTTGGAGATAAAATTTATCTTTTAGGATTAACCAAAAAAGAAATGGGTGGCAGTGAAGCTTTTGCAGAATTAGGCATTAAAGGCGGACGTGTACCACAAGTAAACTCAAATACAGCTCTTGCTCGTTACCGTGCTTATCATAAAGCTGTGCAACAAAAACTTGTAACAGCTTGCCATGACTTGTCAGACGGTGGGCTTGCTGTGGCTCTTGCAGAAATGTGCATGGGAGGACTTTTAGGGGCTAAAATTGACCTTAAAAAAGTTGGTAAAGAAAACGATATGACCAGCATGGAAATACTTTATAGTGAATCTGCCAGTCGTTTACTTGTTAGTGTTGCACCACAAAATGCAGGTGCTTTTGAATATCTTTTTGAAGGTGAATGTTATCAAATCGGTGAAGTTCTAAGTCAAGGTGCTAATCTTAATGTATATAGAGAAGATAGCCTTGTTTTTAGTCAAAATATTGAAGCAATGACAAAAGCATTTAAAAAAACGTTAAACGCATAAGTTGGTATTTATGACAAGTTTTGAGCAATTAAAACAAAGAGAAGAAAATCTCTTATGCCGTACGTATGGACGTTATCCTGTAAGTGTTGCAAGGGCAAAAGGTTGTAAGCTCTGGGATATTGACGGCAAAGAGTATTTAGATTTATTAGCTGGTATTGCTGTTACTTCCTTAGGGCATTGCAACGATGAAATAAGTAAAGTTATTGCTGAACAAGCACAAAAACTTATCCATGTAAGTAATTTATTTTATCAAGAAGAACAACTTGAATTAGCAGAAAAATTACTTGAAACTTGCCACATGGATAAAGTTTTCTTTTGTAATTCTGGTGCAGAAGCAAATGAAGCAGCTATCAAAATTGCCAGACGATACCAACAACGTGTAAAAAATCGTGAAGCTTTTGAAATTATTACTCTTGATCATGCTTTTCATGGTAGAACACTTGCTACTTTAGCAGCCACAGGGCAAGAAAAATATCTTGATGGCTTTGCTCCTAAAACAAAAGGTTTTGTGCAAGTTGCTTGGAATGATATAGAAGCCTTAGAAAAAGCTATAAATCCTAAAACAGCAGCTATTCATCTGGAAATTATTCAAGGTGAAGGAGGCATTAATTGTCTTGGAGCTGAATACCTTGAAAAAGTACAAGAACTTTGTCGTAAAAATAATCTTTTATTTATGGTAGATGAAGTACAAGCAGGGCTTTGTAGGACAGGGAAATGGTGGGCTTTTCAACATTTTAATATTAGACCCGATGTTATTACCAATGCAAAAGCTCTTGCAAATGGTTTGCCACTTGGTTGTATGCTTGTAACAAATGAAGTAAGTCAAGCTTTTGTACCCGGTTCTCATGCTACTACTTTTGGTGGTGGAGCATTAGTTACAAAAGTTGGAGCAAAAGTTTTAGAGATTATGAAACGTGATAATCTTTGTGAACAAGCAACACAACGTGGGCATTATTTAGAAAAGAAAATCATGGGCTTAAATTCTCCTTGGATAAAAGAAGTGCGTGGGCTTGGACTTATGCGAGGTATACAATTAACTTGTTCCCCAGATAGTGCAAAAGAAATTTGGGATAATCTTCTTGAACAAGGTATTATTGTCAATCTTACACAAGGCACAGTTTTGCGTCTTATTCCAGCATTAACAATAACAGAAAATGAACTTGATCATTTTATACATATTTTTGCAGACTTATTACAAAAAGTAGAAAAATAGAGAGGAAATTATGAAAAAACATCTTTGTATAATGGCTGGTGATGGTATAGGTCCAGAAATTATGAGTCAAGGCTTGCGTGTTCTTGATAAAATTGCTGAAAAATTTGGCCATGAATTTACTAAAGAAGAAGTTCTTATTGGTGGTATTGCTATTGATAAAACAGGCTCTCCTCTCCCAGATGCTACCGTAGAAGCTTGCAAAAAAGCAGATGCTGTTCTTCTTGGTGCTGTTGGTGGTCCTCAATGGGATACCATAGATCCAGCTATTCGCCCTGAAAAAGGTTTACTTGGTATTCGTAAGGCTTTAGGTTTATTTGCTAATCTTCGCCCTGCTCGCCTTTTTCCAGAACTTGCAGGAGCTTGCCTTTTACGTCCTGATATTGTGAAAGATGGACTTGATTTAATGGTTGTTCGTGAGTTAACTGGTGGTATTTATTTTGGTAAGCCTGCTGGTGTGGAAGTTCGTGACGGTAAGCGAGTTGGTTATAATACCATGATTTATAATGAAGATGAAGTACGCCGTATTGCTCACATTGCTTTTAAAGCAGCCATGAAACGTAAGAAAAAAGTTTGTTCCGTAGATAAAGCAAATGTGCTTGATGTAAGCCGTTTATGGCGTGAAATTATTCTTGAAGTAGCTAAAGAATATCCAGAAGTAGAGCTTAGCCATTTATACGTTGATAATGCAGCCATGCAGCTTGTACGCGATCCAAGTCAATTTGATGTTATTGTAACCAGTAATTTATTTGGTGATATTCTTTCCGATGAAGCGTCAGTTATTACGGGTTCTATTGGTATGCTTGCCTCTGCAAGTCTTGGTAATGAATATGCGGGACTTTATGAACCTATTCACGGATCAGCTCCTGATATTGCAGGGCAAGGCAAAGCCAATCCTTTAGCAACTATTCTTTCTATTGCAATGATGTTATTACATGAATTTGACTTAGAAAAAGAAGCTCTATGCATTGAAAATGCCGTACGTAAAACATTGCAAGATGGGTATAGAACTGGTGATATTATGGAAGAAGGTAAAATTCTTTGCAATACAACAGAAATAACAGATAGAGTTATTGAAAGATTATAATATATATATTTCTTGAGAGGGGAACTTTTGAAAAAGTTCTCCCTTCAAAAAAATAAGTTAAAAACATACCTTCTTAAATATGAAAATATCATTATTTTTATAATAGTTAGCATTTCTCCTTGTATGATTTGGAATAAAAAGAACTTTTTACTTGCAAGGCTAGAGGGTCTTTGCTAAAAATTTTTGATGTTATTTGCAAAAGCAAGTGATTTTCTACCAAGCAAAAGGAG
>JARHYD010000020.1 GCA_029258655.1 Mailhella sp. | reverse complement strand
GAAAAACATCGATATATCCACAGACTACAAGAAATGTTTCAAATTTGTTTTTAAAAATATTTGTCTAAAGGAAGTGTTTCTAATTAATTTTATTTTTTTCTTTTGGGGGAAATGATTTCCCCCAAGCCCCCTCAATCAAAAAAATTTATTGAAACAAGTTTTAATAAATTTGCCTATACTAAACATAGAAGAAGAATTTTTTTTCTCTATTAGGGTGTGTTTCCAAATTTTTTAGAATTACTTTAATATATTCGATTTGTAAAATAAAAAATATTTTCATAACATCACTAACCCAAAAAGTTTCATTTTTAAAAGCAAAAAGTTACCCCGTTAGCTTACCCCCTGCTCAGGTCAAAGGGGTGAACCCCCTTATAAAACGTGATACTATGTAATAAGAAAATGCTATGTAAACAGGAAAAATAAAAATTAATTTAAAAACACAGCCCATAATCAAAAAGCCGTCTTATTGAAGACGGCTTTTTGTATTATCGTGCCATTTGTTGTAAACGTTTTATTCTTTCTTGAATAGGAGGATGTGTACTAAATAAAGCTTGCATACCACCAGAAAGAAGAGGAGAAACAATAAACATATTTTCTGTTGCTGGATTTGCATTATTTAGTGGAATTTGTTGGCTATAATTATGTAATTTATTCAAAGCACTTGCTAATGCCATAGGATCTGAACAGTAGCTTGCACCACTTTCATCTGCTAAGTATTCTCTTGATCGTGAAATAGCCATTTGAATAAGGCTAGCTGCAAGAGGAGCTAAAATAATCATTAAAATTGCACCAACAGCACTTAATGGACTAGAATTTTCGTTATCTCGTCCACCAAATAAACTTGTAAAATAAAGCATATTAGCTAATGCTGTAATAGCAGAACCTAGCATTGCAGCACTAGATTGTATTAAAATATCTCTGTTTGCGATATGTGCAATTTCATGAGCAAGAACGCCACGTAATTCATTAGTATTAAGAATATGCATAATTCCTTGTGTTACAGCAACAACAGCATTTTCTGGATTTCTTCCTGTTGCAAAAGCATTAGGGCTTGGATCTGGAACTATATAAATTTTAGGTTTTGGAATACCTGCATTTTTTGCAAGTTCTTCTACTATGGTATGTAATTGAGGAGCATCTGATTTAGTTAATTCCTTTGCTTGATAAATACGAAGAACAATAGAATCTGAATACCAATAACTAATAAAATTTGTAGCAATGGCAAAAATAAGTGCAATTACCATACCACTTTTTCCACCAATTAGCCCACCAATAACAATAAATAAAGCAGTAAGTGCAGCAAAAAGAACAGCTGTTTTAATTGAGCTAGTCATGTTATCTCCATTATTTAATATGACTATACTATACTGTATAATGAGGATAAATGACAAGTAATTATTTTACTTGTTTTTATTTTTTTGTATTTTTTGTAGCATAAGTGTGCCAATAATAATGATTAGCAAGCTAATTATATTGATAAACTGTATTTTTTCTCCTAAAATAAGATAAGCCCAGAACAACGATAAAAAAGGTGAGCAAAGAGGAATAGTTGCTATTTTAGTAATAGAATCAGTATATTGCATAGCGTAATACCAAAGGATAAAGGGGATACTTAATTCAAAAAATCCAATATAAATAATAGGATAGATAGATTTTTCATGTATTATAATATCTTGGTTTAGAATGTATGCATTTAAAAAGCCACATATACTACAAAGAAAAAAGCAAAAAAAGAGTTTTGTAATTGCTGGCAATGTATCTTTTGTAGAAAAAATCCAATAAAGAGCATACAAAATTGGACTTAATCCAATATATATTAAATATTGTAATTGAATAGTAGTATGTGAGCTTGTTGTACCAAAACTAATAAAAATAATTCCACTAAAAGCAAAAAATAACCAAAAAACTTCTTTTAGGGTCATTTTTTGATGTAAAAAAATTACACTAAAAATGGCTAAAAGAATTGTCCAAAAATAATTTATTGGTAAAGCAATTTGTACAGGTAATCCAGAATATCCTAAAAAAAGTACAATATGGTATAAATATAATATAATTGTTTGAAAAAGAATATTTTTTATGCTTGTTATATTAAATTGACAGATTTTTTTGTATTCCTTACTTATAACAATAAATATAAAAAGAATAATACTAGCAACAAGCATAGCATAACTTAATACTTGAATTGATGTAGCATGAAAAAGTGCTAATTTAAATGCTGTTGAAACAGTAGACCAAAGAAGAACTGTAAGTATGGCAAAAAAATATGCTTTTGTTTGTGTATTCACGATATATCTATAATAATTTTATATTATAATGAAAATTTTATAATAAGTTTATGAAATGTTTCTAAAATAATCTTATTTTATTTTTTTCTTTGTAAGTTACACTATCTTTATCTGTAACTTCCTTTGTTGTAATAGCTAAAGAAAAATGATTTCAAGCCGCTTTAATTAGACAAATTTATTGAAATAAGTTTCAATAAATTTGTCTAGTTTAAAGCATGGATAGAAAGTCTTTTTTTTCAAAATCAAAAAAGTTATTTATTTTTGATATTGTTTAATAATTGCTTGTGTACCTAAATCACCGTGATTTTCTTTTTCCATTTGCTCATACATAGTGCAAACATTTTCTAAAATTTCTAATTTGATACCTGCATTTTTACATTCTTCTAAAGCAATTTTCATATCTTTAACAAAATGCTTTATAAAAAATCCTGGAGCAAAATCTTCATGGCACATTTTAGGTCCATTATTACTTACTTGCCAACTGGCTGCTGCTCCTGTTTCAATAGTTTTAAGCATAAGCATTGGGTCTAAATTCATAGCTTTTACATAAGATATTGCTTCACAAACGCCAACGGTATTTGCTGCCACTACAATTTGATTTGCCATTTTTATATGTTGACCTGCACCTGCTTTGCCCTCATAAACAATATTTTTTCCCATTGCTTGAAAAAGTGGTTTGCAAATTTCAAAATCTTCTTGATCTCCCCCCACCATAATAGCAAGAGTTGCATTTTTTGCTCCAATATCTCCACCTGAAACAGGAGCATCAAGAGCTTTTAAGCCTTTTTCTTTTGCAGCATTATATATTTTTTGTGCAAGTTTTGGGCTTGATGTTGTCATATCAATAAGATATGCATTTTGGGGTGCATGAGCTATAATACCTTGTTCACTAAAGTATACTTCTTCAATATCCTTTGGGTAGCCAATAATAGTAATAATGGCATCTTTATTTTGAATACATTCTTTAATGGAATCACAAACAATAGCACCATCTTTTTCTAAAGCTTGTGCTTTTGCTTTAGTTCTATTGTAAACACTTACATTAAAACCATTTTTAATGAGATTTCTTACCATAGAAGAACCCATAACACCTGTCCCAATAAAGGCTATATTTTTCATAAGACCTCCTAAAATAAAAGAAGAAAATTAGCTATAAATATTATATTTAAATATTATATTAATGTATAGTTACATTTTTTAAAATGCAATAATTTTTTTTAGAATATACGTAGGCAAAATGCATTATATATTTTATAGTATGTTAATGAAGCTTTTCTAATTTCTTGTATATGGCTGTATAGGGATTTTCGTTTGGTACATCGGCTTTTATACCTTGCCATAAACCTTGATGAAAAAGTTGAGATTCAATTTCACGTACAATATGTCCTTTTAACTTTGCCCATTCTGGAGCAACAAGCTCATCACCTTGCGGATCAGCTGTTAAACGATGAATAGTAATATGAGAAGGGATAATGCTTAATGCTTGGCAAAGTAAATTTACATATTTTTCTTGTGTTAATGGAGTATATAACTTATTATAATAATCTTTTTCTAATACTGTATTTTTACAAACATATAAACCATGTAACTTTATTCCTTGTATTGGTAATAAACAAACTTCTTGGACTGTTTTTAAAAAATCTTCTTCTGTTTCATTAGGTAAACCTGCCATAAGATGAACACAAACATTTAAATTATATTGATGAGATTTTAAAATAGCTTCTTTTGAAATTTCGGCTGTATGTCCTCGATTTATAAATTTTAATGTTGTGTTATTCATAGATTGTATACCAAATTCAATCCATTTAGTTTCAAAAGGTAAATTTGCTAATAAAGATAATTTATCTTCATCAATACAATCAGGTCTTGTTCCAATAGAAAAACCAACACAATTTTGTAATTCTATCAAACTAGTTGCAATATTTTGCAATTTTTTTATATTTCCATAGGTATTAGAATAAGATTGCAGATAGGCTAAAAAATTTTTTGTATTTTTAAGTCTATCGGATTTTGCAAATTTATCTTGCCAATATTTCCATTGTTCTTGTATGCTTAGTCCATGTTTCATTAATCCAGAACCAGAACCATCTGCATTGCAAAAAGTACAACCTCCGTATGAAATAGTACCATCACGATTTGGACAACCTGCATACGCATCTAAAGAAATTTTTTGAACTTTTGCTTTATGTTTATTTTTTAACCAAGCATCAAAAGTATAATATAAATAATGTAATTTCATAAGAAAAGTGTATTGATAATTTAAATTTTTACAAGCTTTTTTTATGAAAAAATAGATAAGTTAAAAATACTATTTTAGGGTATGTTTTCAAATTAATTTTATTCTATTTTTTCTTTGGGGCTTACACTGTCTTTATCCGTAACTTCCTTTGTCGTAACGGCTAAAGCGAAATGATTTCCCCTTGCACCCCCAAGCAATACTCCCCAGTTTCACACTCTTTCAGCAAGTCGCTTTGCTCCTCACTTCCAAAGAGTGAAACTATTAAGTCAGTGACTTTATGAAAATATTTTTTGTTTTATCCGTCTAATATGTTAAAGTAATTATAAATAATCTGGAAACACACCCTAATTACAATGCAATTAAATTATAAATCAAGGCTCTTAAAATTTATTTCAAAAGCCTTGATTATTAAAGGAAATAGGGGAAAACATTTCCCAGAAAAATTATTTAAAATACAATTAAAAATACAATAAATTACTTTAAATGAATTTCAATTTTTGTATCAAATTCTTGTTCAAGTTCGCTTAATCTATCACGTTTTTTATTTAATAAATAAAAAGCAATTTCTTGTTCCACATGATGAACATAGGTAGAAGGTACATTTTTCCCTGATAATTTACTTTTTATTTCACGTAAAATTCCTTGTGCCTGCCATTCAAGATTACGTCTAAATCCAGTACCTCGACAATGAGGACAAGGTTCGGAAGTAATAGAAATAACACTTGAGCCAGTCCGTTGGCGTACTAATTCAAGCAAGCCAAAATTACTTAATTTTCCAATATCATGCCTTGCTCTATCACGTTTCATAGCTTCATGCAATGCTTTTTCAATTTCACGACAATGGCTTTTATCACGCATTTCAATAAAATCAATGACAACTTGCCCACCAATATCACGAAGTCTTAAATGCTTTGCAATGGCCTCAACAGCTTCCATATTAGTACGATATACCATAGATTCAAAATTTGTTTTGCCTTGACTTTTACCAGAATTAATATCTATGGCAAGTAATGCTTCCGTTTGATCAAAAACAAGACGTCCACCAGAGGGAAGATTTACTTCACGTTTTGTTACTTCTTCTAATTGACGAGCTATATTAAATCGTTCCCATATTGTTTGCCGTGAATCATCGTGTAAATGTAATATATTGTTATTTTTTGGAAAAACAACTTTCATTAATTCTGTAACACTTTTTTCAACATCTTTTGAATCCACCCATATTTCATGGATATCTTCATTTAAATAATCACGCACAGCACGGGAAGATAAATCAGCTTCTTGATACACAAGGCTTGGTGCGGGAAGTTTTTGTACTTGTTTTTGTATATTTTTCCATGTCCGTTTTAATACTTGCAAATCTTTTTGAATATTGGTTTTACTTGCACCTTCACTAGCGGTACGAATAATAACCCCCATATTTTCACCTGGTTTTATTCCTCCAAGTAAACCACGCAAGCGTTGACGTTCTTCGTTATCTTCTACTTTACGAGAAACTCCTATTTGTTCTTGACCGGGAGTTAATACAAGAAAACGTCCTGCAAGAGAAATCCATGTAGTTAAAAATGCTCCTTTTGAACCATTTGGCTCTTTTACCACTTGCACTAAAACTTCTTGTCCTACTTTTAATACTTTTTGAATAGGTGGATATTTTCCTTGCACTTCACTAAAAGGAGTTAACCAATAATCTGGGTGAACTTCATCAATTTGTAAAAAACCATTTTTACCACAACCAAAATTTACAAAGGCAGCTTGTAAATTTGTATCAACATTATTAATAACGCCTTTATAAATATTACCACGAATTTTACTTTGATGAGCCATTTCCACAAAATATTCAGAAACAACTCCATTTTCTGTAATAACAACTTCTACTTGCTCATCTGGCACTGTACTTACATATAAAATTCTATGTACTTTTTCTTTATTTTCAGTATCTTTTTTTGATTTTTTATTTTTTTGCTTATTTTGACGAAGATTTTCTTCTGCTTCAATACGTGATAATTCCCCATCTTCTACAATAGGTGAACTATTAAAATCACTAGCTAAAATATTTTCTGTATTTTTTACTTTTTTCTTTCTACCACGTTTACGTGTTTTTTTATTGACTTTATCTGTATCTGCGACAAGAGGCAATACTTCACTTGGAATAGGTGCTTCACCAATAACACCTAAAACCCCTAAACCTGCTTGCTCACCAGCACTACTTAATGTTTCCTCTCCTAAATACGCAGCAACACCATTTGTACCCGCTACAAAATCAGCTTCTTCTTTAAATTTCTTTTTTCTTCCACGTTTATTAGGTTTACGTTCTTTTGTTGGTTCTTCTATTACATCAACCTTTACAAGTGAACCTGTTTGATAAACAGCAATATCTTTTTTTCCAACTTCTGCAAGCTCTTTACTACCTACTTCCACAAGTTCTTTTGTTCCAATTTCAACTAATTCTCTTGAAGATATTTCTAAAGGCAATGTAGCACTTAAATCATAACTACTAAGAGCTTTATTAACTCCCATATCAAGGGATAAACGTTTATTTTCTGATAAAGCTAATTGTTCTTGATTTTCTTTTTTTGAAAGAGTACCACGTTTTCTTCCACGTAAATTTTTTTTCGGCTCAAGATCATTATTAATATTTTTTTCTTTACTAATACTTTGAGGTTTTCTACCACGTTTTGATTTTGTTTTTTTCTCTAAATTATTATCAAAAACAATATTTTCTTTTTTCTCTATTACTTTTTCTTGAGAATTATCTTGTAATGCAACTGTTTTTTTAGGACGACCACGACGTTTTATTTCTTTCTTTTTTTCTACTAAAACATTTTCTTTTTTTTCTATTGCACTACTATCAACTGTAATACTTTTTTTAGGACGACCACGTCTTTTCTTTTCTACTTCCATAAAAAATCCTAAGGTTATAATGAACACAATTCAAACACAGGTTTTTCTGCTAATATTAATTTACCATAATAACCAGAAGCAAAATCTCCCAAATTATAGACCTGCGTTTTTCCTATAACATCTTGTCCACGAGCTTCATGTATATGCCCGCACACACAAAATTCTGGCTGATAGCCTTTTATAAATTCTAATACTGCCTTACTTCCAATATGCGTATTATTTTTTATTTTATCACAATTTGTTTGAAAAGGAGGGTTATGACTAACCAAAATAGTAAGCATATTTTTTTCTTGCAATGTAAATGTGTTTAATACTTCTTGGTAATATTCTTCTGAATATTCCGATTTTGTTCTAAAAGGCGTTGGTAATGAACCACCAATTCCCATAAGACAAAAATCATTACAATATACTGTATTTTTATGTAAATTTATTTGTTGATTATCTAATATATTATTTACTGCAAAAGAATCTATATTTCCTATTTGAGCAAAAACAACTTTATTATACTTATGTAAAACATCTAAAATTTGAAGAACTTCTGCTACTGTTCCTTTTCTTCCAATATCACCTGTAATCACAATACCTTGTGCTTTTTCAATATCATTAATTTTTGAAAAATTATGATACTCGCCATGAATATCTCCAAGAAAAATCCAAAAAGGAATATTTTTCTTATCCATAGCACAATTCCTATAATAAAGTTTATACCAACATATTTACAAATTTCAAATAACAGTTTATTAAGTATTTAATTTGTTATTAGTTTACTTTTATTTTTTTTTCAAGAAAAAAATCAGCAATTTATAAAATTTTTAATTATTTTTTAAAAGAGAAAGAAATGGATAAAAAAATCGTACGCAAAAATCTTATGGAAAAAAGAAAAATTCTTCAAAAAGATACGCATAATTATATAAATAACACACTAAAATTACAAGAAAATATTATTAACAGTCCATTATTTAATTCTGCAAAAATTATTTGCAATTATGCGTCCACCGAAACAGAAATTCCTACAACACGTATAAGTGAACAAGCATTTACACAAAAGAAAATACTTCTTTTTCCCCGTTGTGATAAAACACAAAAAGGTATTATGGAATTTTTTGCTTGCCAAAGTTTTCAAGATTTAGAAAGTGGATATTATGGAATTTTAGAACCAAAAAATTCTTGTCCTCAATATAAAACAGAAGAACTAAATAATGCTGATACGCTTATTTTTGTTCCAGCCCTCGCTTTTACACATAAGGGATACAGAATTGGCTATGGTCAAGGTTTTTATGATCGTTATTTAGCAAAAATTCCTCAAGCAATAAGTATTGGCATAACACTTTCTGCACTATTAGACGATACTATCCCCCTTGAATCATGGGATATGCCTGTACATTATCTTGCCACAGAAAAAGAAATTATCAAATTACGCTAATTGATATTCTTTACGCAATATCCGTTTACAAAATAAAAAAACAAAAACAGCCATTGCTTCTGCCAAAGGAATTGCAAACCATAAGCCTGTTTCTTGCCAAAAAAAAGATAATACATAAATATTAATCAAAATAAAAACAAAGGTTCGCATAAAAGCTAAAAAAGCAGAAATTTTCCCATTTCCTAAGGCAGTAAATAATGCTGATCCATAAAGATTAATTCCTTTAAATAAAAAGGAAAACGCAAAGAAAAATAATCCTGTTTCTGCAACAAAGAAAACGTGTGTTCCTTGTTGAAAAAAAATGCTGACAATAGTATTCTTTAAGACAAGAAATAATAAAAAAACAAAGACAGAAGAAATAGAAACAAATAATAAACACTTTTTTATACAATTTTTTAAATACAAAATATTTTTTGCCCCAAAATGATAAGAAATATGAGGTGCTATCCCCACTGCAAAGCCAAAAAAAGCAGAAATCATTAAATAATCACAATAAAGAGCTGCTGTAAAAGCTGCTACCCCATCAGATCCTAGATATTTCATCATTGCTCTATTAATAAGAATAGTGGAAAATGAAATAGATAGATTTGCCACCATTTCCGAAGATCCATTTCCCAGAGTTTTTATTATAACTTCCCAAGAGCAATTTGGAAAGGCATAAGTCAATCCTTTTCTATTCATCAAAAAAAAGATTAATCCTCCAAGCGAAGGTACAGCACAACCAATAATAGTAGCATAGGCAGCACCTTTTATTCCCCATTTAAATATTACAATAAAAAGATAATCCAAAAGAATATTAATAATTCCTGCAAATAAACTTAACCAAAAGCTTAATTTAGGTTGACTGGCTGTTACTAAAAAACACGTAAAGAAAAATTGTAACACACCTAAAATACAAAAAATCATCAATATTAATAAATAATCATAAGCATAACCTAAAAGACTTTCCTCTGCTCCAAGTAACACACATATCTCATTTATAAATGGATACGTAATACAAGAAACCAATAAAGAAAAACAAATAACCATTAATAAAATAAACGTAAAAGATTGATTAGCTAAAAGAGTTTTCCCTTGTCCCATTTGATGTGAAACATACGCACTCCCCCCTGTACCAAACATAATGGCAGCAGCTATCACAACACCATAACAAGGATACGCAATATTTAATCCTGATAAGGCATCAGAACCAACATACCGTGCTATAAAAAAACCGTCTACAATAGTATAAAAAGACATAAAAACAACTGTAATAACAGACGGAAAAGAAAATATAAGCAATTCTTTTAACGACATTTTTTTAGAAATAGAATAACTCATTTATTAACCTATGTATTTTTAAAAAAAGTTTAATCTCTCTATTAAAAATAAATAAAAATTACCCCATAATTACTTTATAACTATTATATAAAAAACCTCTCTACTACTTTATAATAATTAACATATTTTTTATAATCCCCTTTTTTCATACTCTCTACTAAACAAAAAAATTATTTTCTACAAAAATTTCCCTTTTGATTAAAATGCATTTCTAAATTAATTTTATTTTTT
>JARHYD010000002.1 GCA_029258655.1 Mailhella sp. | reverse complement strand
TTCTTTTGACTAATTTACTTTTTTGTTTATAATTTATTCACAAGGTAGGGTTTATATGGTAAAAAAAAATATTATTACACTATTACTATCATTAACTTGTTGTTTTAATACAACAAATAATGCTTTTGCATTCCCAAGAAATGATAAAGATTTAACTGCTATTGCAGAAAATTTAATTGTAACTGGTATAGATAGTACAAGTATTAGTCCACTTGTAAATCCAGAATTTACAACAGTCAGTCTTGCATCAATGGCACTAGATGAAAATGAGCAAGTTTTTATTATTGCACCTGGTAAATTAAAACCATTAAAAGACCGTGATGTTATTATTGTTCCCCAACGTATAATGGTATGGCATGAAGTTTTAAATATGATTGATTTAGAACAAGCTTATGCTTTAACATATAGTCCAATTTCTGGTGGTCTTGCAACATATAATACAAAACGAGATAAATTATATTTGCAATTAGAAGCAGATGGCCGACAATATAATGCAAATAGTGTCTTAGTTGATTTAAATACAAATAGTCGTTGGTCACAAATGTATGGAATTAGCTTTATGGGCACATTAGCAGGTATGGGATTAGAATTAATTCCAACCTATTGGACTACTTGGGAAAAAGCAAGAAACTTTTTTATTGATAAACCAAATGCAAAAGTTTTATTAACTCCTAGAGCTAATAAACGATATGGAACAGATCCTTATGGTTCTTATATGAATCCAGAAAGTTTTTATTATAATGATCAACTTGTCTACCCTGTTTCAAGAATTGATACAAGAATGAAATTAAAAGATATGGTTATTGGTCTTGAAATAGAAAAAGAATTAATTGCTGTTAATATTAATTATGTTAAAAAAAAAGGTGTTGTAAACTTTTTTATTGGTAAAAAAGCTCTTGTTGCTGTGCATGATACACGTTTAGATATTGTACGGATTTTTGATAGAACAGTATGGTATGGAAAAGATCCTCTTGTATTAAGAAAAGATAATAAAAATTTTAGTGACTTACAAACAAAAAGTACATGGGATTTTGATGGGGTATGCAGAAAAGGTAATTATTTAGGTTCTTATATGAAAGAATATTTTGGGGTATATGCTTTTTGGTATAGCTATGCTGCCAATAATCCAGAAACAAGTACTATTCCAGGAAAAGGAGAAGTACCTGATTCTGCTTTAGAAACTGGCATACCAGAAAATAAAGATTTTAGTGAAGATTTAAAAGGACCTGTTGAAAATAGCGGAATGGGCTTACCTTGGAATTAATTCCATTCAACATAGGCAAAACCAATTCCACCAAGACCTAAATTTTTTCTTTCAAGTAATGTTATAGTATTATTTGGCAAAATTGTTGGTAAATCATAAAGAACACCTTCTAATGCTCCTTTAGAAAAATAATTTTTCATTTGAGCAAAAGGTGTTTCTTTTTTACCTAATTTATATTTTTCATAATAAAAAGTTGCATATTGTCCAAACAAAATTGGTAAATAACCCAAATATGCTAAGTTTCTTTCTGGATTTTCATATTCAAGAAAAAGAGCTTTCTTGGCAATTTGTTTCATTTCTCGAATAAATTTTATTCGTTGTTCTTCAGAATAATTATGAAGATTAAAAAGAGAAACAACTAAATCATATTCTTTTAAATTTTGTGAAAAACAGCTTATATTTTCTCCTTGACTAAGAATTTGAAAATCCCTATCAAGCATAGTAACTGGTAAAGAAAAATTTTTGCAAATTTTTGCAAAATCACAAATATTACTTTTTTCATCATCTTCTTTTTTTAAATTTTCAATAGCAGCAATAGAATGAATACGATTATCAGAAAAAATAAATTGAGCTAATTTAAAATAAAGTTGCTTGTAGGAAAATGATAATGCAATGTTTCTCATATAAGTTAACGTATTTTGAATTTAAATTTTATTTTTTAAAAAGAATTAAAAATTCCCTTTTCAAACTCTTTTCTTAAAACTTTTATACCGCAATGTATATATAGAAAATATAATTAGGGTGTATTTCTAAATTAATTTTATTCTATTTTTTCTTTGGGGGTTACACTGTCTTTATTCCTAACTTCCTTTGTCGTAACCACTAAAACGAAATGATTTCCCCCAAGCCCCCTCAATCAGGCAAATTTATTGAAATATACTTCAATAAATTTACCTATGTAAGAATATGAGTAAAAAATCCTTTTTCTCAAAAATAAAAAAAGTATTTGTTTTCATATATAACTATAAGTATTTTCAGTGCCACTACACTGCAAGTCTTTTATTTTCATTATTAAAGAACGGAGTTTTAATTATACATAATTTGAAAACATACTCTATAATACGAAAATAAATTAAAAATTTTTGAAAAAGGGTAAAAAGGAGAACTTTTTATAACAAGTTCTCCTCTCAAAAGACTTTATTTTTAATTATTCTTCATTAATTTCTCTATATGTTGCGGTTTGTTGTGGTTTTTCGCTTACACTTACACTATAAAGTTTTACTGGATATTCTTTTAATCGAGGTTCTACACATTTCCAAATATAACGAGCTAAATTTTCCGCAGAAGGATTCATTGTATCAAATGGTGGTTTTTCATTTAAAAAACAGTGATCTAATTTTGCTAATTCTTCACGTAAAATTTTCTTTAATACAGTAAAATCAGCGACAAGTTCAGTATCTTTTGTTAAAGTATCCCCTTCTACTACTAATTCTGCAAGATAATTATGTCCATGCATATTTTCACATTTGCCTTGATAATTTCTTAATGCGTGAGCAGAAGAAAAGCCTTCTCTTACTGTTAATTGCCAAAAAGAACGTCCCATATATTACTCCTTAATTCATTTCACTTTCATAAATATTACGCATTTCACGATACAATTCTGGTGAACCTTTTACTTTCCATTCTTCACCTAGTTTTATAGTACAACCTATTTCATTATCTAATGATAGCCTTAAAGTAAAAGGAGCATTTCCTGCATGGTTTCGTAATATTTTTTTCAAGTATGCTATATTACTTATATTTTTAGAACCAAAATCAACTATAATTTCACTTGTGCAATCTTCACAAG
Organism: Mailhella sp.; assembly: GCA_029258655.1. Lineage (GTDB taxonomy): Bacteria > Desulfobacterota > Desulfovibrionia > Desulfovibrionales > Desulfovibrionaceae > Taurinivorans. The sequence goes on along the minus strand of JARHYD010000002.1, from coordinate 7,579 downwards.
CTTGAAGAAGTGGTATCATATTTTCAGCTAAAAGTTTTACTTCAATATTAATTTCTTCTTCCTCTTCTTTTGCTTCATCAAAATTACTTTCTTCTGCTTGGCTATTATCCACTGTGGCATGAAGATAGAATAAATTATTTGATTCTTCTGTAAAATATTGACGAATTTCTTCATAACGTTTTGGAAAAACAATTAATTCTGCATGACCTGTTAAATCCTCTATTTGCATAAACGCCATTTTTTTACCTGATTTTGTAATAATTTCTTTTATTCCTGTCACTAGTACAGCAACATTAACCATTGTTTTATTGGGTAAATTACGTATTTCATCAATAGTAATTGCATTTAAGCGTTCTATTTCTGGTCTATATGCTTGTAAAGGATGACTTGTTAAATAAAAACCTAATGCCTCTTTTTCAAAATTTATTTTATCTTCATCAGACCATTCTGGCAAAGCACTTTCTGGGCAATCAAAACCTATACCACCTTGAGAAAATTCTTCCTGTGCAGGAGCAAAAGCAAGTAAGGAAACTTGTTTTGATTCTTTTTCTTTTTGTTTTTTAGCTACTTTTGCAACAACTGTATCCATAATAGCGAGTAAACCTGCTCTTGAAACCCCAAAACAATCTAATGCCCCTGCTTTAATAAGATTTTCAAGTACGCGTTTTGTTACTTTCCGTAAATTTATTCGATAACAAAAATCAAAAAATGATTTATATGCTCCTTTTTCTTCTCTATTATTAATAATTTCTTTAATGGCTTCATCACCAACAGTTTTAACACCACCTAATCCATAAATAATAGAATCATTATCTGGGGTAAATTCACGTCTACTTTTTTGAATATCAGGAGCTTTTACCTTAATATTCATATCATTACAAACAGCTACATATTTTAATATCTTATCTTGGTTTCCAATTTCAGAAGTTAATAAAGCACTCATAAATTCAACAGGAAAATATTTTTTTAAATATGCTGTATGATAAGAAATAACAGCATAAGCTGCACTATGAGCTTTATTAAAACCATATTCAGCAAATTTTTCCATAAGGTCAAAAATTTCATTTGCTTTTTCCTCAGGAACACCTCGTTTTCCTGATCCATCAAGGAAAATTCCACGTTGTTGTGCCATTTCTTCTGGTTTCTTTTTCCCCATTGCTCGGCGTAATAAATCAGCTCCACCAAGAGTATATTGTGCTACAATTTGTGCAATTTGCATTACTTGTTCTTGGTAAACAATAACCCCGTAAGTATCTTTTAAACAAGGTTCTAATTCTTCTAATGGATAAGTAACTTCTACTTCCCCATGTTTACGTTTACAAAACTCATCAACCATACCAGAATTTAAAGGTCCTGGACGATAAAGAGCAAGCATAGCAATTAAATCTTCAAAGCAAGTAGGACGTAACATACGTAAATATTTACGCATACCAGAACTTTCAACTTGGAAAACACCGTCTGTATCACCTTTTGCATATAAATCATATACTTGTGGATCATCAAAAGGCAAGGTATCTAAATCTGGTGGAGTTTTACCTTGATGAATAATATTTTGAATAGCTCTATTAACAAGCGTTATTGTTCGTAATCCTAAAAAGTCAAATTTTACAAGACCAACTTTTTCAACAATTTTCATATCAAATTGTGTAACAAGTTCGTCTTTTTTTCCTTTAAATAAAGGTAAATAATGATGCATAGGTAAATCAGAAACAACAACACCAGCTGCGTGTGTAGAAGCATGGCGAGATAATCCTTCAAGCCGTAAACATATATCAATAAGACGTTTTGAAGAAGCATTGCTATTATATTCTGTAATAAATTCATTATTACTTTTTAATGCTTTTTCAAGTGTAAGCCCTAAATCATCACCTAAAATTTTACAAATTCTGCTTGTTTCTTGAAAAGATAAACCAATAGCTCTACCAACATCACGAATAACAGCTTTTGCTTTCATTTTTCCAAAAGTTGCTATTTGTGCAACTTTATCTTTTCCATATTTTTCAGAAACATATTCCACAACTTCAAGCCGTCTATCTTCGCAAAAGTCAACGTCAATATCAGGCATTGAAACACGTTCAACATTCAAAAAGCGTTCAAAAAATAAATTATAAGGAAGCGGATCAAGGTTTGTAATTCTTAAAGACCACGCAACCAGAGAACCAGCAGCAGATCCACGTCCCGGTCCTACGGGAATACCTTTATTTTTTGCCCAGTTAATAAAATCCTGCACAATAAGAAAATATCCTGGAAATCCCATACCACAAATAACATCAAGTTCCATTTCAAGACGTTCTTCATATTGTTTAATATCTAATGTTTCACGGCGTGGGTGTTTTTCAAGTCTTTTTTGTAAACCTTCACGAGCTAATTTTTTAAATTCTGTTTCTAAGGTCATTCCTTCTGGTAATTCATAAATAGGAAAATGATATGGTGGTGTTTTTAATTGAATTTCTAACCCCTTACATTCTTCTGCAATTTTTAATGTATTTTCAATAGCTTCAGGATAATCTTTAAAAGCAGTAATCATTTCTTCTGGCGATTTATAATATAAATCTTTTGCATCAAATTTCCATCTATTCTCATCATGTTCTGTTCTTTGTTGTTGAACACATAATAAAATATCATGGGCTTCTACATCTTCTTCATTAAGATAATGGCAGTCATTTGTTGCAACAAGGGGTAATTTTGTTTCATCTGCTAATTCATAAAGTTTTTGATTTAATAAATGTTGTTCTGGTAATGTATTAGATTGAACTTCAAGATAAAATCTTTCAGGATAAATTTCTGCATATTCTTTTGCAATAATTAATGCATCTTGAAAATTTCCACCACCATTAATATATTTATTATGCCCTAATAATGTTCTTGGTATTTCCCCTGCTAAACAAGCAGATAAAGCAATAATTCCTTCATTATATTGTTTTAATAAATTTTTATCTACTCTAGGCTTATAATAATATCCATCTAAAAAACTTTTGCTTACAAGAGCAAGCAAATTTTGATACCCTACTTTATTTTTTGCTAATAAAATAAGGTGATGTCGTACTTTTGCTAATTCACTTGTGGTATCTTTATGATCCCGAGTAACATATACTTCACAGCCTAAAATGGGATCAATATTTTGTGCTTTACAAGACATATAAAAATATGCTGCTCCATGCATATTGCCATGATCTGTAATCGCAGCGGCAGGCATACCAAAACCACTTGCTTTTTTAGTTAAATCATCAATGCGAATAGCTCCATCAAGTAAACTATATTCTGTATGGCAATGTAAATGGACAAAATTTGACATAAAAAACTCCTCTTATATTACTAGCTTGTTTTTACCTTAATTTCAAGTTATATTAAATCTTGACATTACAAGAATTTGTTATAAATAAAAAATAAAAGAATTATTATTTCGGTGAATTATGAATAACTTAATAGAATTATTTTCTACAAAATATATGAGTATGCTTTTAATGTTTGGAATTTGTTTTATTTTTATCTTTTTTTTACGATTATTATATGGTCCAAAAGGATTTTTTCGTAAAAGCCTTATGAAAGATATAGAAAATGAAAAAAAAACTCAAAAAGAGATAAAACATGAATAATTTTCAAATGCATTTAACTTATTTTGAAAACTATGCCAATAGCTATATTAATAAACATCACGATGCATGTTTAACATTAAAAAAAGAACATACATTTTATGTATTAGAAAATGCAATAACAATAGCCCAAGATTTAAAATTAACAGATCAAGAATTATATATTACAAAATTAATTGCCCTATACCATGATTTAGGACGTTTTTATCAATACAGCAAATACAAAACCTTTGCAGATAGATTAAGTGAAAATCATGCCTATATTGCAATAAAACTTTTGAAAAAAAATGAATTCTTTTTAAAAGAACACAAAGACATACAAAAACAAGTCTTATGTGCTATTATTTTACATAATGTTGCTGTATTACCACAAAAATTAAATAAAAATTATTTATTACAATGTAATATTATTCGTGATGCTGACAAAATAGATATTTTACGAGTTATGGCACACCATTTTACCCATTCTTTACCAGAAAAAGATAGTGTTTTACTTCATGTAAAAGATGAACCTAATCAATTTACACCTCATATTTTACAACAAGCCATAAATAAAGAAATAATAAAATATACTGATTTAAAATTTGCCAATGATTTTAAATTATTACTTATTGGTTGGTTTTATACACTTAATTTTTCTATTAGTAAAAAATTAATGGTAAAAAGCAATATGCTTAATATTCTTTTACAATCTTTACCACAACATAGGGATATTGATACATTTAAAGAAATGCTTCAAAAAGATTTTATTGTTTACTCTTAAAAATTGTACACGTAAGAACACCAATTAAAACCATTGCTCCACCTAAAAATTGAATAAAACCAATTTGTTCATGGATAAAAATAACAGCAAAAGTTGAACCAAAAACAGGCACTAAATAATAAATAATTCCAGAACGAACAGCACCAATCATTTCAATAGCTGTGTTCCAACAAAGAAAAGCAAAAATAGAGGCAAATCCTCCTATATATAATAATGCCCAAACATGTTCCATTGTTTTTATAGGTGGATATGTACCATAAAATAAAAATGTTAATATAACAGCACAAAAACAAGCAATAGTAAAAGTTACTTGTAAAAATACTGTAATATGTATTTTAACTTTAAAAAATCGCATACTTACAGAATATAAAGCAAAACAAATAGAACAACCTAATGTCCAAAAATGTCCTATAGTAAAATTGAAATTATGAAAAATATCCATATTTCCTTTTGTTACAAGAATAAAAACCCCACTCAAACAAAGAAGTGAACCAATAATCCAAAGAGTATTTATTTTTTCCTTAAAAATAATCCATGATAAAATCATCATAAACAATGGTGATGTTGTCATAAGGATAGTCATATCAACAGCAGGAGCTGTTTGTGGTGCATTATAAAATAAAAAATTACTTAAAAAACAGCCAAGAAAACCATAAAGTAATAATAATTTCCATTCCTGTTTTATTAATGGAAAATCTTTTTTTAAATGCTTATAAGATAAAGGTAAAAGCAAAATAGTAGCTAAAATCCAACGCCAAAAACTCATTTCAAGTCCTGTATAGGCATTAGCTAAAATCTTTGCAGCAATAAAATTTCCTGCCCACATAATAGTAGAGCCTAAAGCCATTAAATTCCCTATAAATAAAACATTATCACCCTTAATATTCATAAACACCTCAATTTTAACCTTTACTCTTAATTTTAAAATTTGTAAATTGAATAAAACTTACTTGACGAAAAATTTATTATACATGATTGTAATACAATCAGTTTTGAATTAGGATATACTATGAGAGTTTTGGCACTTGGTGATATTTGTGGCAGTATTGGCAGACAAGCAATAAAAAACCGTATTCCTTATCTTAGAGAAGAATTACATATTGATTTTGTCATTGCAAATGGTGAAAATAGTGCTGGTGGAGTTGGAATCACTACGTCTACAATAAATGAAATTTTAAATGCAAAAATAGATTGTATTACAGGTGGCAATCATAGCTGGAAAAATCGTGAAGTATATGATAAATTTAACACAGAACAAAAAGTTTTAAGACCACAAAATTATCCCGAACCTGCTCCTGGACGTGGTGCTAATATTTATATATTACCAGACGGAAAAAAAATTGCTGTACTCAATATTCAAGGTACAACCTTTATGGAATCACTCCCCTGCCCTTTTAAAACTGCATTTGATTTTGTTGATTCTCTGGACGATGATATTCTTTTTCGTTTTGTAGACTTTCACGCCGAAGCCACAAGTGAAAAAAAAGCTATGGGTTTTGCTTTGGACGGAAAAGTAAGTGCTGTTTTTGGTACACATACTCACGTACAAACAGCAGATGCACAAATTTTACCTAATGGCACTGCATATATAACAGATTTAGGTATGTGTGGAGTAGAATCTTCTTGTCTTGGTATGAGTTTTGAATCCGTACTTCCTCGTTTTTTATATAAAAGACCATCAAGTTTTAAACGTGCCGTAGGGCAAGGTGCATTAAATGGATTATTAATGGATTTAGATGATAACACAGGAAAAGCTCTTTCTGTTTCATTATTTCGAGAAAATGCCCCAAGAACACAAGTAACTATTTTAGATTTGCAACATACTGTAATAGAAAGTAATAATAATGAATAAAATTTATATAATAACAACAGGCGGTACAATTTCAGCCCAAAAGTCAGAACAAAATTTATTAGAATTAGGAAAAATTTCAGGGCAAAATCTTTTTTCTCATCTTGATATTCCAGAAAACTATCAACTAGAATTTATTGATATTTGTAATATAGATAGTTCTTTTATGAATTTTGAAATTCTTTACAAAATCAAAGATACTATTTTAACATTAATACAAAATAAACAAACAAAAGGTATTATTATTACACATGGAACAGATACCTTAGAAGAAAGTGCCTATTTTTTAAGTCTTTGTTATCCTACTTCTTACAAGCAACCTGTAATTATTACAGGTTCACAAAGAGCAAGTGATGAAATCGGCAGTGATGCTTTTTCCAACTTACAACACGCTATTTATGCTATAATAAGTCAAAAATGCTCTTATTTAGGTGTTCTTGTTTTATTTAATCAAGTTTTGCTCATGCCTAAATATGTTCATAAATTACATACACATTTTTTACACGCTTTTACAAGCCAAGTTTACGGAGTATTAGGAACAGTTGATAATCAATATGTTCATATTGCCCAATATCCCAAGCAAACAGAATATTATTCCCCTATTACTCCTTTTCCAGAAATAGAAATTTATAAAACAAGTCTAAATTCTCAAGGAAAATTTTTAGATTATATCGAACATTGTCAAATAAAAGGATTAATTATTGAAGCTTTTGGACGTGGCAATGTTCCAGAACAAATTGCATTAAAAATAAAAAATATTATTAATCAAGGCTGTTATGTAATTATTACATCAGATTGTGCTAATGGAACAGTACAACCATTATATCAGTTTAACGGTGGATTATATAAACTTCTTGAATATGGTGCAATAAGTGGTTTTGATTATTCCGCTAAAAAAGCTCGTATAAAATTAGGTATTCTTCTCAGTACAGGAAAAAGTAAAAAAGAAATTATTCAAGCTTTTCAATTATAAATAATTAATTGTTTTTTTCTTAGGGGGAAAACTTTTTATACAAATATAGTATATGTTAATTTTATCATTAAAATTTATTCTTTTATTGCCTCTATTGCTTTTTTTATTCTTAAATTTCTCTTCTGTACAAAATCTAAATTATAATTAAGCCAGTTTAAATATTCTTCTTCTGATTTTGGTAATGGATTTTCTTTAAAATTAGTATATTCCATTCCAAAATTAACACTATTATAATCAGCAGATACACAATCTTGTAAATAAAAAAAATCAATATAACCTTTAACATCAACAAATAATTCAAAAAATTTTTTATCTTTTTGAAAAACGTTATAAAGAGGACTATCTTCTTCTAAAAAATATTTTCTAATACATTCTAAAGTTAAATCCCAACGATCTTTTAT
>JARHYD010000159.1 GCA_029258655.1 Mailhella sp. | reverse complement strand
TCCATTAGTCTTAAAATCTATTTTAAGTTCTTGAGCTTTTTCCCATATCTGTTTTTCTGTTAATGGTATTTTTACTTGTTTTAAAGTTTCATATGCTAGATCTAAAAATGTCATTCTCTTTTTCTACCCTTTTCATAAAAAGTTTTGTAAGGGGGTTGTAGGGGGAGAAACTTTTTCAAAAGTTTTCCCCCTACATAACCTTAAAACAAAAAAAATAAAAACCCAAAAAAAATTAAAACGCTTTTTGATACATTTCTCTTAGTTCTGTTTTAGTAAAAACAATAGGGTTATTAGAAAGTAGGGTTTGAGAAACTTGTAAAGCATTTTCTGCAAGCCAATCAAGATCACTTTCTTTTACGCCTAAATCACGTAAGGAAATATCTAATTCTAAGATTTTTTTATATTTATTTACTTGATCAAGAAAATCATGCTCATCTTTTCCGCCAAGAATACGAGAAAGAGTTGCAAATTTTTCTGGAAAATGAGGTAATGTTTTTTCCATAACAACATTAAATAATGCTGCTAATCCTTTTCCATGAATAACATTATGCAAACCACTTACAGGGTGTTCAACAGCGTGTAAAGCAACAGCTCCTGCACTTTGTAAAGAAAAACCACCAAAAGTGCTAGCAAGGCAAATAGCATTCCATGCATCTACATCTTTAGGATTAGCAAGAATTTTTTCCACATTATTAACAAAGAGTTCAATACCTTTTAAAGTAAACATATCTGTAATAGGGCTTGCTTTACGAGAGAGATAGCCTTCTACATTATGGCAAAAAGCGTCAAACATTACAGAACGTAAAACAGTTATTGGCATGGTCATCATTACTTCTGGGTCAACAATAGAAGCTTTGGGTAATGTTGCCCATTCACGTAAACTACGTTTGTCGTTTGTTTCGGAATCATTTAATACAGCAAAACAGTCAGCTTCAGAACCAGTACCACAAGTAGTAGGAATAGCAATAACTGGAAGGCTTTTTCCTGACATTGGGCGTTTACCAAGCAAATAATCGTTAACATGGCCGTCACTAACACTCATACACGCAATAGCTTTAGATGCATCAATGGAAGAACCACCACCAAGTCCAATAACAATATCACAATTATTTTCACGTGCAATTTGAGCTGCTTGCATAACAGAGTCAGTTGTAGGATTTTGAGGAATATTATCTACAACAACATTCTCAATGCCTTCATTTGCTAAGATATTTTGTACTTTTGCTAAAAGACCACTTTTTTTGGTGCTAGAAGCACCTGTAATAATGAGAGCTTTTTTGCCATATTTTTTTGCTTCTTCTCCAACAACATTAACTTTACCACAACCAAAAATTAAATTTGTTGGGTTATTAAATACAAAATTCATAAAAATCTCCTATGGCTCTTACTAATAAGAATTTATTATAAAATTTGCTACTAGTAATTGAAAATATAATATTTATTTTGTTTTGATTACCTTTCATTATATTAAAAGGTTAGGGGAAATGTTTTTCCCCTAATTTAATAATAATTCTTTATTAAAACATGGCAATATTTTTATTGCAATGCTTCTTTAAAACGTATTTGCAGTGCAAGAATTTTTTCTTTTTTATCTTTTAAATCACTTGCTTTTTCTTTTTCTCCTGCAACAACAGATTCTGGCGCTCTTGCTATAAAGTTTTCATTAGAAAGACGTGATTCTATACCTGTCAATTCTTTTTCAATTTTTACTAATTCTTTTTCAAGACGAGCTAATTCCGCTTTAAAATCAAGAACACCTTCTAAAATAATAGTAATTTCAGAACCTTGAATAATGGTACTTGCTGATGCTTTTGGAGCTTCCACATTTTCAGAAATAGTGAAATCTTCTAAACGAGCAAGGAACATAAGCCAAGCTCTAGCGTGTTCTAAAAGTTCAGCCTGTTCTTTAGAAACAACTTTCATTAATGCGTTCAGTTTCATAGAAGGAGCAATACCAAGTTCGCTTTTCATAGCACGAATGGCAGTAATTACTTCTTGAATATAACGCATTGCATCTGCTTCTTTTTGTTTAAAACAAGTAGGTCTTTGTTCTGGACGTAAAATTTCTGATAAATTACTTTCTTCATTACCAGGCAAGGCTTGCCAAATTTCACTGGTAACAAAAGGCATAATAGGGTGTAATAAAATAAGAATTTCAGAAAGAACAGTATAGAGAACAAAAGATGCTTCTTTCTTTTGCTCATCAGTTCCTTTGAAATCACCTTTAATTAATTCAAGATACCAATCGCAAAACTCATTCCAAGTAAATTTGTAAAGGCTTTGGGCTAGGTCGTTAAAACGATATGCATTTAATGCATTTTCACTTTCAACTTTTACTTCTTCTAAGCGATGTAATATCCAAGCATTGTGTAAGCCTTTTACATTATGTAAAGCAATGGGTTCTGGTTTATGCCCTTCTAAATTCATAAGAGCAAAGCGAGCTGCGTTCCAAACTTTATTGACAAAATTACGATAACCTTCGATACGTTCTTCTGATAAGCGAATATCGCGTCCCATTGCAGCTAATGCTGTTAAGGTAAAACGTAAAGCGTCAGCTCCATATTTATCAATCATATCAAGAGGATCTATGCCATTTCCTAATGATTTTGACATTTTTCTGCCTTGAGCGTCACGTACAAGAGCATGAATATATACTTGCTTGAAAGGTATTTCACCCATAAAGTGTTGCCCCATCATAATCATACGAGCAACCCAGAAAAATAAAATATCAAATGCTGTAACCAGAACACTTGTAGGATAAAATGTTTTTAAATCTTGTGTTTGTTCTGGCCAACCCATGGTAGAAAATGGCCATAAAGCAGATGAAAACCAAGTATCAAGCACATCAGGATCTTGCTCTAAATGAGATTTTCCACATTTTGGGCAACTGGTTGGATCTGTTTCAGAAACAATTAATTCATTGCAGTCCTGACAGGTCCATGCAGGAATACGGTGTCCCCACCAAAGTTGACGGCTTATGCACCAGTCACGGATATTATCAAGCCAATTATAATACGTTTTTGTCCATGTTTCAGGAAGAATTTCAATTTCAGTAGGAACTGCTGCCCTAGCACGAGGTGCAATTTTTGTTGTTGCTACAAACCATTGTACAGAAACATAGGGTTCAATAACTGTTTTGCAACGATAACAAGTACCTACGCTATGATCCAAATCTTCTATTTTTTCAAGTAAACCAAGTGCGTCAATATCTTTAACAATTTTTTCACGACATTCTTCACGGGTAAGACCTTGATAAATGCCTGCGTCTTCGTTCATCTTGCCATTATCATCTATAACTTGGATAAATTCAAGATTATGTGTATGTCCTAAATTCCAGTCGTTAGGATCATGGCAAGGCGTAACTTTTAATGCTCCTGTACCAAATTCTTTATCAACATATCTATCTGCAATAATTGGCACAGCACGATTAACAATAGGAACAATAACTTTTTTCCCTACTAAATGTTGATAACGTTCATCTTCTGGGTGGACACAAACAGCAGAGTCCCCAAGAATTGTTTCAGGACGAGAAGTTGCAATGATAATATATTCATTACTTCCTTCTACTTGGTATTTTACGTGCCATAATGCACCTTTTTGGGCTGCGTGTTCTACTTCATCATCAGCTAAAGCCGTATGGCAACGAGGACACCAGTTTACAATATATTTTCCTTTATAAATAAGCCCTTCATTATATAATTGCACAAAAACTTTACGAACTGCTTTTGCAAGGTCTTCGTCCATAGTAAAACGTTCTCTTGTCCAATCAACAGAAGAACCTAAATGACGAATTTGTTGTAAAATCTTTCCGCCATACTCTTCTTTCCATTCCCAAACTTTCTCAAGAAATTTTTCTCTTCCTAAATCATGGCGAGAAATACCTTCTTTTAAAAGTTTACGTTCTACAACGTTTTGAGTAGAAATACCTGCATGGTCTGTTCCCGGTAACCAAAGAACTTTTTTACCTTTTTGTCGGGCATGACGCGCTAAAACATCTTGTAATGTTTGGTTTAATGCGTGTCCAATATGTAATGCACCAGTAACATTTGGCGGAGGAATAACAATAGAATATGGTTCAGCTTGACTTTCCATATCTGGGGTAAAACATTTATTATCTTCCCAAAATTTTCGCCAAAATGCTTCAACTTCTTTTGGTTCATACGCTTTTGATAATTCTTTTAAAGCCATGCTTGCCTCATTATTGTATAAAATAAATTAATACATAGTAGTATAAC
>JARHYD010000140.1 GCA_029258655.1 Mailhella sp. | reverse complement strand
CAAGTGTTAAATCTTTTTGCCTATAACTAAGAACTCGTTCTATTTTTTTTCTTCTTTCTTCTGTCATATACTTTCCTGTGTAAAATTTATAATAATATCCTAGCGTTAGTTTATCATTCTGTCAAATGTATGATATTAATTATACTTTTTTGAGAGGGGAACTTTTGAAAAAGTTCCCCTCTCAAACTCTCCCCTCAAAACTTTTTAAACCAAAATTCATTTTGCGTACAAAATGAATTTTGTATAATCAACAAAAATATATTGTATAAGCTATTGTTTCTTTTTTCTAACTTAATGTAATAAAAAGTTTTGTAAGGGGGTTTTAGGGGGAGAAACTTTTACAAAAGTTTTCCCCCTAAAAAAAATTACAACAATAAGTTCCAACAAAATATAAAAAAAAGCCCCTCATAAGAGGGGCTAATATTTGCTACTTTGTTAGCAAAATCTAAAATTAGAAGTTGTAAACAAAGGTAAGAGCAGAACGGAATACGTCGTCGTGTTCTTCAACACCTTGAGCAAGGTTACCCATATCAACAAAGATGTAACCGAGTTCTAAAGTAGCAGAAAGGTTTTTGTAGATTTCATAGGTAGAGTTGAAGTCTACTTCGATAAGGTTATCATCTTCAGTGAGGTAACCAAAATCTAAAGTACGAACTCTTGATTCTGCTTCTGTTAATTCATTAGTACCAGTTACATAAGCAACACGAGCGGTGTGGGTAAGTTTATCCATGAAAGAGAAACCAGCGTATTCAGCTACTACACCCCAAGTACCGAATGGTGTATCATCATGAAGAGTATTATATCCATCTTTACCAATAATATTATCACCAAAGAGCATGGTTGTAGCAGAGAAACCACCGTCTAAGTATACAAAACCTCTATCATTGTTTTTATCTTCTTCACCAGTTGCATACCAACCTTTAAGAGCTAAAGTTCCGTTAGAAAGTTTGTATGCTGCACTACCACCAACATAGAAACCGTCATAGTTATCAGAATCTGGATAAGTACGAGCAGAATAGTCAGTATTGCTATATAAAGTATCAACAGCAAATACAAATGGGTCAAACATAGAAAGTTCAGCAGAAAGACCTAATACATAAGCGTTAGCATGGTGATCAAGAGGACCAAAATTATCATTTAATCTTTTTGCATTATATTGTTTTACTGCATACATACCCCAAGGAGCAACTTTGAAACCATCAAATGCAAATTCTGCATTAAGCATAATTGCATCAGCGTCATCAACATTTTGATAACCACCTTTATCAGAAGCTAAACGCATCCAAGTAGCACCAAGAGTAATATTTTCATTTACATTACCCATTACGCTAACTGCATCAGCACGGCTATCAAGCATAGCAGAACCAAAAGCATAGGAAGGAGTTACAACAGCTTGACGACCCATACGAACTTTTGCTTCAGTTCCTGGAATAGTCCAGTCAATGTAAGCTAAACGCATACGAAGATCTGCATCTGGATCATCATCAAATTTTACAGTTCTAACGTATTTTGTACCCATTAGTTTGTAGTCAGCAGAATTATGATCACCCCAACTATGAGTACCATATTGGAATAATATGGTTGCAGAAAGATCTTCGCTAGCAACATAATCAAAACCAAAACGAATACGAGTAGCTGCATTGAAGTTTTCATCTGCACCTAAACCATCTGCATGAAATCCTGTTTTTTTATCTATACCAGTAACAGCAGCACCAGCATCACCATAGGTGAATTCTTCAGCAAATTGTGCAAAAGGTTTGAATTCTGCAGCAGAAGCAGAACCAGCAAAAGAAGAAACTACAAGGCCAGCAGCCAATACGAGTGTAGTAAGTTTTTTCATTTTTATTTTCCTCACGAAAATTTTTTGCTTGTTAGGCAATTTTTATAAATTTTTTGAAATTCAAAAATTTGAACTTCTTGATTACTTTATAAACACTTAATTTTAGCTTGTAAAGTATTTTTTACATTTTAAATAAAAATTTTTTTACATTTTTTATTTTATTAAATATAATTTATGTAAAATCAATATGTTATATAAAAAATATTTTAAAAATTTTTTATATATAGCACATATATAGCACATATATAGCACTATGAAAAAGTAAGAATTTTTGAAATGAGATTAACGCTTTTTTGTAAATGTTTGTTACTTAAATGAGCGTATCGTGTTGTCATTTTTGGGTTTTCATGTGTTAAAAGCTTTTGTATTGTGTATAGATCAATACCATGAGAGGCTAGCATACTAGCAAAATTGTGTCGTAACATATAAAAAGGTCTAAATTCACGGGGTAAGCCTATTTTTTCTTTTAATTTTTTAGCGTGGGTATAATAATTTGTATAGGGTTTTTGATTAATATCCTTAAAAATATACGAGCTTGCTCTGGGGAGGTTTTGTAAAATTTTTTTTATTTCTTTTGGAAGAGGGATAAAGTCAGCTTGCCGTTTTTTACTTTTTTGTTTTTCTAAGTAGATATGATTTTTTTCAAAATTAATGTTTTTCCATTCTAACTCTAAAATTGCTCGTTTTCTCATTCCTGTATATAAAGCTATTTTTATAAACGCTTTGGCATAGGGATTACTTATTTTTTCTAATTCTTGCACATAGGCTTTTAATTGTTTTTTAGATAAAAATTCTGTAACGCGATTATCTATCTTGGGAAGTTCAAAATATAATTGTGGATTTTTCTTACAATAACCTCGCTTGCACCCATAATTTATTAATGTTCGTAATAATTTTATAATATGGACTTTGGTTTGTGGGGAAAGAGGTTTTTTTCGTGTGCTTATTTTTGTTTCTAAATCTCGTTGCAATATATCAATATCGTGTGTTGTTAGTTCGGACGGGGTTTTCTTTATTAATGATGATAAATAAGTATAAAAATTTTTAATCGAATTATACGAACGCAATCGTGCTTTGTTATAAGAATAAATTTGCCAAATATCCTCTATTGTTTTTTCTTGTTCTTTTTCTATGATTTGATAGGTACTTGTTCGTACTAATAATGTTTGTCGTATTTGTGAGGCTTTACGTGCTGTTATGCCTTGACTTTTTGTACCAACTTTTTTGAGAACTTGCTTGCCATCTCTGCCTCCTATCCTATAATATATATAATACGACCAGTCTTCTTTTATTTTTGATCGTAAATAACGCTTTTTTACGCCTATGTAACCTTGCACTTTATGCAATTTTCCGTCTTTTTCAATGCATATTTTCATTTTCACTTACTCCAAAATTATAGCACAAATATAGCATGAAATTTTTCATTTTTTTAGTATTCAAAATGAAATTGAAAAATATAATAATTTTTAAATACTATCCTTAATAGTATGAATAACTGTGTCTTTTACAATAAAATAAAAAATAACGCTAAAAAGGTTAATAGATAAATTTTTTATTCATATTAGAATGTGTTTCTAAATTATTTTTCATTTTTCTTGGTTATACAAAATTCTCTTGTTTTATCATATTGTTATATAATATAGTGTTATCATTGTGTTTTGATAAAAAGATTTTAGAATATTTTTATAATCCTTTTATTTATAAGAAAAAATTACAAAAAAGCAAGTAAATCTATAATATTATATTAAAATATATAATAATATATTTTTTAAGAGATAAGAAAAATAAAAAATTTAGCTTTCTTCTTAAAAAGTATACGTATCATCTTTTAATCTTTATCTTTTAGACAGTTATATTTGCTTTACTTGTGTTTAGTAACAGTTCTTTTATTTTCATAAAATTTAACGATAAAGGGTAATTAGGGGGTGTTTATGTATAGTTAGTTTTGTAATATTAATATATCAATACGCTATTATTCGTTATATAATAAACTTTTTAAATATTCATTAATAATTATAGATAATTTGAAAACATACTCTAATTTTTTTGTTTTGTATGCTTTGTTTTATATTGTTATGTGATACTTTTATTTCTTTTTTGTTCTGATGTTTTTCTTTTTTATTTTGCCTAACAAGCAAAAAATTTTCGTGAGGAAAATAAAAATGAAAAAACTTACTACACTCGTATTGGCTGCTGGCCTTGTAGTTTCTTCTTTTGCTGGTTCTGCTTCTGCTG
>JARHYD010000125.1 GCA_029258655.1 Mailhella sp. | reverse complement strand
AGTAGCTGTTAAATCCATTGAAAAACATTCAATAATTTTTCTAATTTTATATCTACTTAATCTATTGAATTTCATTATAATTAACCATAATCTTAGAAAAGATAATGGTCAAGAGCCTAAAAAAAATATTAATTTTAAACATATTATATCTTGTATTTTGATAAAGTATGTTTTGACAATAAGGCATAAAAATATTAAAGTCTTTCTCAATAATTTTATACTGGAGTATGGAATGGCTAAAATTCAAGCAATAAAAGGTTTTGCAGACCTTTTTGCCGATGAAAGCCGCTTGTTTACCTATTTGGAACAAAGCGCTCGTACTGTTTTTTCTCGTTATGCTTTTACAGAGCTTCGCACTCCTTTAATGGAATATACAGATTTATTTTGTCGTTCCATTGGTACAGAAACAGATGTTGTACAAAAGGAAATGTATACTTTTGCTGATAGTAAAGGGCGATCTATGTCTTTGCGTCCAGAGGCGACTGCAGGGGTAATGCGAGCTTATGTGGAAAATAATGTTGGAGCAAAAGAGTCTGTAAGTAAATTTTTTACAACAGGGCCTATGTTTCGTCATGAACGTCCTCAAAAAGGACGTATGCGTCAATTCCATCAGATTAACTGTGAATGTATAGGTCCAAAAGAGCCTGAAGCAGATGCAGAAATGATTAGTATGCTTATGACATTTTTGGCTCATATTGGCATTTCAAATATAACATTGCAATTAAATTCATTAGGTTGCCCAAATTGTAGACCAGCATATCGTGATTTATTAAAATCATGGTTAAAAAATTTAGATACAGGTCTTTTATGTGAAGATTGTAAAAGAAGAATGGAAACAAATCCTCTTCGAGTTCTTGATTGCAAAAATCCACAATGTAAAGATGTAACAAGTGGTGCTCCATTAATGCTTGATCATACTTGTGATGAATGTACAAGCCATTTTAATATAGTAAAATCTTGTTTAGAAGCACAGGAAATTGCTTATGTTATCAATCATAGATTAGTTCGTGGACTTGATTATTATACAAGAACAGCTTTTGAAGTTGTTTCTGATAATATTGGAGCTCAAGGATCTATTGCTGGTGGTGGGCGTTATGATGGTCTTGTAGAGTCTATTGGTGGATCTTCTGTGCCAGGTATTGGTTTTGCGTGTGGTATGGAACGGTTGGCTTTACTTTTACAAGCTCCAGAAGCAAAAAAACTTGATTTTTATATTGCAGCCCTTGATGATACGTGTCGTCAGTATGCTTTTTCTGTTGCACAAAATTTACGTAAAGGTGAGCTTTGTGGAACATTAGGTTTTGAGTCCAGAAGTATTAAAAGTGCTATGCGTCAAGCGGATAAATCCGAAGCTCATTATGCAATTTTAATTGGCTCTGCAGAACTTGAACAAAAAACAGTTATGATTAAAAATATGGAAAATGGAAATCAAGAGGCAGTGCCTTTTGAAAATGCAGTATCCTATATAAAAGAGGGAAAATAATGAGTCAGTCAATGGAAAAACAAAATACAAATTTGCAAAAAGAACACGCAGCGTTTATTAAACCTCTTGGTGATTGGACTCGTTCACATCATTGTGCTGAACTTTCTGCTAAAAATGATGGGCAAGAAGTTTGCATTATGGGGTGGGTACAATATCGTCGAGATCATGGTGGGCTTATTTTCGTTGACCTTCGTGACCGTGAAGGTTTGACTCAAGTTGTATTTAGCCCAGAAATTGCTCCAGAAGCACATAAAGATGCACATATTGTACGTAGTGAATATGTTCTTGCTATAAAAGGTAAAGTGCGTCTTCGTCCTGATGGTATGGTAAATCCTAATATGCCTACTGGTGAAATTGAAGTTGTTGTGCTTGATTGGAAACTTTTAAATACAGCAAAAACTCCTCCTTTTCCTGTTGAAGATAGAACAGACGCAGGAGAAAATTTACGTTTACAATGGCGTTATTTAGATATTCGTCGTCCACGTATGACACAAAATTTACGTTTACGTCACAGAATCACCAATGCAGCTCGTAATTATTTAGATGAATTAGGATTTTTGGAAGTTGAAACACCTATTCTTACAAAATCAACTCCAGAAGGAGCTAGAGATTTCTTAGTTCCAAGTCGTTTAAATCATGGTGAGTTTTATGCACTTCCACAATCACCACAACAATTTAAACAAATGCTTATGATGAGTGGTCTTGATCGTTATTATCAAGTTGCTCGTTGTTTCCGTGATGAAGATCTTCGTGCTGACCGTCAACCAGAATTTACCCAAGTAGATATTGAAATGAGCTACGTAAGTGAAGAAGATATTATGACTATGGCAGAAGGTTTAATGAAACGTGTTTTTAAAGAGGCTATGAATATGGATATTCCAACCCCATTTATTCGTATGCCTTATGATGATGCAATGCGTGATTATGGTGTGGATAAACCAGATACTCGTTTTGATTTAAAGTTAAAAGATATTACTTCTATTGTTCGTGGATCAGGCTTTAAACTTTTTGCAACAGCAGAACTTGTAAAAGGTATGAAAGTTCCTGGTGGTGAATCCATGTCTCGTAAAGATATTGAAGATCTTACGGAATTTGTAAAAATCTATGGTGCTCAAGGTTTAGCTTGGATCAAAGTTCATGAAAACGAATGGCAATCACCTATTACTAAATTCTTTACTGAAGAAGAAAAACAAGCAATAAAAGAAGCCTTAGATTTACAAGTAGGTGATATTGCTTTCTTCCAAGCTGGTGCTAAAGATATGGTAAACGCAGCACTTGGTAATCTTCGTGTTCGTTTAGGACAACAACTTAATCTTATCCCTGAAAATACATGGAATTTTCTTTGGGTTACTGATTTTCCTCTTTTTGAATATAGTGAAGAAGACAAGCGTTATGTTGCTTGTCACCATCCATTTACTTCTGCTAAAGAAGAAAGTAAGGCTTTAATTAAAACAGATCCTGCTCATGCAAAAGCTCGTGCTTATGATATGGTATTAAATGGTAATGAAATTGGTGGTGGTTCTATTCGTATTCATACTTCTGAAGACCAATTTAATATGTTTGAAGCACTTGGTTTTACTGAAGAATCCGCTTATGCACAATTTGGCTATTTTATCAATGCATTAGAATATGGTACACCTCCTCATGGTGGCATTGCTTTTGGTTTAGACCGTGTTACCATGCTTTTGGCAGGTGCAAGCTCTATTCGTGATGTTATTGCATTCCCTAAAACTCAAAAAGCTACTTGCCTTATGACCAATGCTCCAGACGTAGTTGCAGCAAATCAACTTCGTGATCTTGGTTTGCGTTTACGTGAAGAGCCTAAAAAGGCAGAACAAGAGTAAAATATGTTAAGACCTTTAGTCCAATATCCTGATCCACGTCTTGCAAAAATTTCTGAACCAGTAGCAGAAATTGATGATTCTGTACGTGAATTAGCTCAAGATATGCTTGATACTTTAAATTCTATTGGTGGTGTTGGTATTGCTGCTCCACAAATTGGCGTGTTACGTCGTGTTGTAATTGTAGATGTTAGTCTTATGAATCCACCAAAAGAAGATGAAGAACCAGCACCACAAGATTTACGAGTAGTTGTAAATCCTGTTATAACTGTACTTGATCCAACAAAACATATTGAAAACGAGGGGTGTCTTTCTGTTCCAGGTTTTCGTGCTAAAGTTGCACGTCCAAAACGTGTAGCAATGGACGGAATGGATTTAGATGGCAATCCTATTCATTATGAAGGTGAAGGTTATTTTGGTGCTTGTTTACAGCATGAAACTGATCATTTAGACGGAAAAATTTTTATTGATAGAATTAGTTATTTAAAACGTTCTATGTATGAAAAGAAAATGAAACGTAAATAAAATATTATAAAATTTTTTAGGGGGAAAACTTTTTATAAAAAGTTTTCCCCCTAAAACCCCTTTTCAAAAATTTTTAATCAAAACCGTTTTGTATGCAAAACGGTTTTTTTATGATATATTCTTTTATAATAGAATAATTAACTGTAATTTGCCTATATAAAAATAAAATTAACTATGAAAATTTTTTTGTTTATTTTTCTTATTGGAGTTTGCTTTTTTATGAATTTGTCTAATATAACAAATTATTATCATCATACTATAACAAATTTTAATTATGAAAGAAATGATACTTTGTTATTAAAAAAGATGAATTTTGAAAAGCCAAAAAATTGGGAAGAAGAAACAAAAATTATAGAGCAAATTCTTTTACAATCAGATCATATTGAAAATTCTGTTGTGTTGTTTATTGGTGGATTTGAAGATTGTATAAGTGCGTATTTATATCGTACCATAGCAGAATTTAGAGAAAAACTTAATGAACAATCCATACAAGCAGATATTTTTTATAGAGAACATGATGAATTACATGGTATAAAAGAATTGTTTGCATTATATCATAAAAAAGGTAAAAATATTATTATTGTTGCACATAGTTGGGGGGCTTGTTCAGCGTTTAAACAGTTTTGGCAAGATGCAAGAATTCCTATTGATTTATTGATTAGTCTTGATCCAGTAGGTTTAATAAGACCAAAAGGAAAGGCTAGCCATATAAAAAAATGGATAAATGTGTATATTGATTATAAAAAAGCTCCGTTTACTATCAGTAATACCATAGCAAGAATTGGTCAGCCCTATGGTAAAAGAGAAAATGCTGATAAAAATATTTTAACAGATTATAATCATCAAGAAGCAAGTAAAATGTTTTTTTCTTATGCATTTGAAGAAATTTTGATGATTTTAAAGTAGAGGTGATAATGTACAAGCCAACAAAGGATCATGTTTTTATCGTTATAAAAACGATAGCTATTCAAATTAGTATTTTTATTGTTATTTTAGGTGGTGCATGGGGATTGCAAAAACTTTATGCTTTTACTGATCAAACTGTATTTCCAGATCCATATCAAGTGACGTATGTAGATTCTATGAGTGAAGAAGAAAAAGGTGTACAACTCTTAGATGCATTAACAAATAGAATGCGTTATGAACTTGATTCTACGTATGGTTGGACTGCAAATGATCTTTTATTTAATCCATATATTATGGATAATAGAGCATACCGTCAGTTTGGAACTTATGTAGCAACAAAAATGTTGTTAGATAACTATTCAACTGTTATTGCAAAATTAGGTAATAGTGATAGAGAGAATGAAGATTTATATAAAGCTCGTTTAAATGGTTTTGCATTTTCGCCTTCTAAATGGGGTATTTTATTTATTCCGTCAGCAGAAGAAGCTTATGAAAATGGTTTGAAATTAGTTGATAAATATAAAAAAGACTTATTAGCTAAAAAAGCTGTATATAATGCACGTACTGATGATATTTATTCTGCATTTAATGTGATTTTAAGTGAAACTGTTTTTGGGTATGCCTTAGGTTTATTGCAAGATTCACAAGATTTATCCTTTTATCAATTAGATAATAAAATTTATGAAGTTCAAGGGGTTATGCTTGTTGTTCGTGATTATATTCATGCTCTTTATACATTATATCCAGAAATTGCTGCAAAAGGAAATGCAGAAAATTATGCAGAAGCAATGAAACTTTTGGATAAAATTTGTGAATATGATCCACTTTATATAACATCAACAGTAAATTCTGGGGAACTTATTATTTCTTATTTGTTATTTGCAAAAAATAGAATTGAAGATATACGTGATAGTATAAGAATATAGTTTTTTTTTGGGGGAAATGATTTCCCCCAAGCCCCCTCAATCAGCCAGATTATTTTGAGTATTCAAAATAATCTGGCTTGTTTAAGGTGGTTCTTTTGTTGTATTTTGTTTTTTAGTAAAATTTTTGTATTAAAAAGTTTTGTAAGGGGGTTTTAGGGGGAGAAACTTTTTCAAAAGTTTTCCCCCTAAAAAATCATTTTTGTATAGAAGTAAAAAAATAGCATTAGTTAGAAGTTTCTGCTTGATCAATTCTCATAAATTTTCCTTTGGAAATAACTTTTTTATCTTCATTTATAAAAACTTCAATGGTGTTGTTATCAATTACTTTAAAACTAAAACTAATTGAAATACCGAAAATTTTTGCTAATTCGTTAGTAGTCCAAAGTCCATCGTCTTCTGAATAAGTAACATCTTTATAATTATCTTTATTATAACGTAATGTATTTTTAGCAATAGTTAGGGTTGTTGGTTTATTTGTAAAAAGATTGATTTGTTTTTCTGATTTCCAAGAACCATAGAGTTCATCAGGTGAGTTTGAGCAAGCTGTAAGCATAAATAAAAGAGTAAAAGAAATTAATAAGGTAAAAAATTTTTTCATGTTTGGAAGTCCTTTTATGTTTTTATAATAATACGAAATATTTTGATAAAATAATCGTAGCTTATTATTTTATCAAAAATAATATTAAAATTCAAATGGTATTTTATTGAAAAATAAAAGGGTATAAATTAAAAAGTATGTTGCAGTAATGAGTTATTTTTATCCCTTTAATTTAATATAATTTTTTAGAAAAAAAATTGTAATAAAAAGTTTTGTAAGGGGGTTTTAGGGGGATAAACTTTTTCAAAAGTTTTCCCCCTAAGCAATGAAAAAATAGAAAAGTAATGTATATTGTTATAGGTGGTAGCGTATAAAAATGATATAATTTTTAAATATATTGTTTATAATATTGTTTATATTGCAGTATAAGAGGGAATAATGGATTTTTTTTATACAGATAATGAATTAAAGTTATTAAAAGCAAAAGATGAAAAAATGGCTTTGCTTATTAGCCAATGTGGAAAAATTACTCGTGAAGTTGAGCAAGATCCTTTTGTTGCCCTTGTTACAAGCATTATAGGACAACAAGTATCGAATAAAGCTGCATTGACTATTTTTACTAAATTAAAAGGAATTATGTTTGATCAGCAAGTCAGACCAGAATATATTATTCTATTATCATTAGAAGAAATTAAAGCTTGTGGTATGAGTATGAAAAAAGCAGAAAATATTTTTTTACTTGCAAAAGCTTTTATTGAAAAAAAACTTATACCAGAAAAATGGCATATCATGCAGGATAAAGAAATTATACAAGAATTAATACAATTAAAAGGTATAGGGCAGTGGTCTGCTGAAATGTTTTTAATTTTTTGTTTGCAACGAAAGAATATTTTAAGTTATGGAGATTTTGGAATTAAAAAAGGGTTATGTCTTTTGTATGGATTAGAAAATATATCTAAAAAAGATTTTTTGTATTATCAAGAGAAATTTAGTCCTTTTGGTTCTCTTGCTTCTTTTTATTTATGGGAATTAGCAAATGGTAAAATATTTATTAATTCAAATGGATAATATAAAATAATGGAAGTTTCACAATATCGTTTTTGTATTCCTTTTGGATTAATATCTTGCACTTTTGTTTTAGAAATTGCCTATCAAAATAATTTAGTGTATAAAATTCATTATGTGCAAGGGGGAGAAAATTTTTCTTTTGTTCTTAAAGATGATTTTGCTAAAAGTGTATTTCGTGAATTTGCAGAATATTTTATGGGAAAAAGGAAAAATTTTTCTTTTCAAATTGCATTATGTGGTGATGAAGAAAATGTACAAGGTACAAGTTTTCAGAAAAAAGTATGGAAAGAACTTTTAACTATACCGTATGGTTCAAGTATAAGTTATAAAGAGCTTGCTTGTAGAATTGATAATCCTAAGGCAATTCGAGCAGTGGGAATGGCTTGTCATACTAATCCTTTCTCAATAGTTGTACCATGTCATAGAGTTCTTGCAAGCACAGGTAAATTACAAGGCTATGCTGGTGGCATAGATATAAAACAAGCTCTTCTTAATTTAGAGAAAACAATAAAGGATACTATATAATGGTTACGGATAAACAACGAGAAATAGCAAAAAAATTTATGAATATGCATAACAATAATGCTATGTTTATTCTTGCTAATGCTTGGGATGCTGGTTCTGCATATATTTTTAAAAAAGAAGGTTTTTCTGCTATTGGTACTTCAAGTCAAGGTATGGCTTTAGCACAAGGTTATGCTGATGGGCAAAATATGCTTTTTGATGATTTAGTTTATGGGGTATCATGTATGACACGTCGTGTTGATATTCCTGTATCTGCTGATATTGAAAGAGGTTTTGCTGATAATATTGAAAAAGTTAAAGCAAATGCAAGATGTCTTTTAGAAGTGGGAGTTGTTGGTTTTAATATTGAAGATGGCAGACAAGACAAAACACTTGATAATTTAGAGGAATTTTTAGCAAAAATTCGTGCTTTGGCTGAATTAAAAAAAGAATATTGTCTTGATTTTGTTATTAATGCAAGAACGTGTACTTATTGGCATAATATTGGTGATGAAGAATATAAATTAAAAGTAGCAGTTGAAAGAGGAAATGCTTTTAGAGAAGCAGGAGCAGATTGTATTTTTTATCCTGGTGCAGTACCAATAGAAAGTATAAAAATTCTTGTAAAAGAAGTTGATGCCCCAATTAATATTTTATTAACTCCTGCCACAAGCGATATTGAGGCATTGCGTTCTGTTGGGGTAAGAAGGTTAAGCATTGGTTCTGGTCCTGCTAGAAGTGCATATAATCATGTAATAGCTATGGCAGAAGATTTACAGCGTGGTGAAACAGAGCGTATTTTAAAGCACCCTTTTGTGTATGCAGAAGCGAATGCATATTTTAAAAAGTAAGTGTTTTTTTGGAATTGGAGTAAAAAATGAGTGTAGCTGTTATTGGTGGTGGAAGTTTTGGTACTGCTTTATCACAAATCCTTGCAGAAGCTGGTAATGATGTTTTTCAAGTAATGCGTGATGAAGCTATTATAGAATGTATGAATATTCATCATGAAAATCCACGTTATTTACCAAATGTTATTTTATCAAAAAAAATTATAGCAACAAAAAATCCAACTGTTTTACGTGATTGTAATTATTGGATTATTGCTTTACCTTGTCAAAAACAAGCAGACATTTTACCACAATATAAGCCATATTTTGGAGAATTAACAACACTTATTAACGTGGCAAAAGGTATTGTGCTTGATAAACTTTTACCACTATCTATGGTTGTACCAAAAATTTTTGGTTTAGAAGATGATTCTTCCCGTTATGCTGTGTTATCTGGACCTTCTTTTGCAAAAGAAGTTGCATTAAATTTACCAACAGCGTGTGTGCTTGCTTGTTCTGATGAAAATCGTGCTGCACAAATAAGAGATATTTTTGTAACTCCTTATTTTCGTTGTTATTCTACTACTGATGTTCTTGGTGTAGAGCTTGGTGGTGCAGTAAAAAATATTTATGCTATTGGTGCAGGAATTGTTGATGGTTTAGGATATGGTGATAATGCTAGAGCTGCTCTTGTTACAAGAGGTTTAGCAGAAATGGCTCGTCTTGGTATGGCAATGGGTGCTTTTTATGAAACATTTATGGGGCTTTCTGGACTTGGTGATTTATCCCTTACTTGTAATGGTGATTTATCACGAAATAGACAAGTTGGGTTAAGGCTTGGTAAAGGTGAAAAACTTGCTGATATTATCGCAAGTATGAATTCTGTTGCAGAAGGTGTACCAACAACAAAAGCAGTGAGTGCATTAGCAAAAAGTTTAGATGTTGATATGCCTATTGTTTTTGTTATGGAAAGAGTGCTTTCTGGTGAATTAACACCACAAGAAGGACTTATTGTTTTGATGAATAGAGCCAGAAAAGCAGAAAAACTATAATAGTATTTTTTTATGGGGGAAATGATTTCCCCCATACCCCCTCGCTAACAAAAAACTCTTTGAAATTTTCAAAGAGTTTTTTGTTATATTAGGGTGTGTTTTCAAATTATTTATAATCACTTTAACATATTAGACTTATAAAACAAAAAATATTTTCATAAAGTTATTGATTTAATAGTTTCACACTCTTTCAGCAAGTCGTTTCGTCCTCGCTTTCAGAGAGTGAAACTTTCTAACTTAGTGGATTTATGAAAAAATTTTTATTAATTCCTAACATAGGAAAATGTATTGAAAGTTATTTCAACACATTTACTTAATTGAGGGGACTTGGGGGAAATTATTTCGCTTTAGCCGTTACAACAAAGGAAGTTATGAATAAAGACAGTGTAACCCCCCGAAGAAAAATAAAATAACATTAATTTAGAAACATATTTTAGAAAAATTACCTAAAAATACATTAGAAAATATTTTAGTTTTTGGGATTGCAACGTGGGTGGGCGTGTTCATAAATTTCTTGTATTTTATTTTGGCAGATATGGGTATATAATTCTGTGGCGGCTAAGTCACTATGACCAAGTAGGACTTGAACTGTTCGTAAATCAGCCCCACCTTCTAATAAATGTGTGGCAAAACTATGGCGTAATGTATGAGGAGAAACAATTCCTTTTATTTTTGCAAGAAGTGTATAGCGTTTAATAAGTTTCCAAATTGCTTGACGAGTAAGTTTTTTCCCTGAACGATTTAAAAAAAGAGTTGAATCAGAAGGTATTCCTTCTTTTATGAATAAAGAACGAGTATTTTTTAAATAATCAGTAAGAATTGTTAAAGCTAAATAATGGATAGGAACAAGACGTTCTTTTTTGCCTTTTCCAAAAACTCGGATAATGCCTCTTTGAAAATCAATATCTGTTGGTAAAACATTAATAAGTTCACTAACACGTAGACCAGAAGCATAGAGTAAATGTAAAATTGCTTGATCACGTTTTCCTAATTTTGTTGTAATGTCTGGACTTGAAAGTAAATTTTGAATTTCTTTTAAACTTAGAACTTCTGGTAAGTACAAAGGAATTTTAGGCGTATCTAGTAATTCAGCTGGATTTTCTTGTATATATTCTTCTTCAAAAAGCCAAGCAAAAAATTGTCTAATGCAAGAAAGTCTGCGTGCAATGGTTCGCTTACTATCGCCACGTTTGCTAAGAAAAGCTGAAAAAAGTAAAAGATAATCTTCATCAATTTGTTCTAAGGAAATTTTACTTTGTGTTAAGAAAAAATCTAAGGTTTCTAGGTCTTGTTTATAAGCAGAAACTGTATGTTCCGAAAAACCTTTTTGTGCTAAAAGGGAATTTAACCATTCTTGTTGATGTGCCAGCATAAAAATCTCTTTTTTTGAGCCTTGCTCTCTTGGTACTTTTATTTTACATTCTATTATACTAATTTTGACGATAAAAATAAATGGTTATTAATATGAAAATTTCTTTTATGATTTTGTTGAGTATATCACTTTTTTTTATAACTCCTGCATATTCTTTAGCTGCAAAGAAAAAAAGTGTTCCCCTTGAAGAAGAGCAAGAACCTATTATTTTAATTGATACAGAAAAAGAATTAAAAAAAATATTTAAAGCAAAAGTGTTAGATTATTTTCCTATAAAAGATAATTATCCTATTTTTTTTGAAGAAGTAAAAAAACAATTTCCTGTAAATGGGGAATTATTAGAAGTCTATATTCCAAGTATTGCAAAACAAGAAATTGAGCGAAATCACTATGATAATGTTTTAAATATGGTTTATTTTTATCGTATGCCACAATCATTGCATAGAAGAGTTCCTTTACAAAAATTACAATTATCTTTTGTTTGTGAAAGCTTGCAAGCTGTATATGAAAGTTATCCTACTGTTGATCCTCCTGTATTAAAAGAGAAAAAAAAATGGGAAGAAAAAATGTATCATTATTTTTTGGAGGGTAAGAATGTATATATTAAATATAAAAAGGATCTTGGTTCGTTAGATCATAAATATAGTATTATGATGAATTTAAAATTAAGTGATGATCATAATATAGCCTTCTTTATGTCACATTATCCTTTTATTAATAATGGACAAATTTATTTTCTTTCATCATCAGTTTTATTAACAGATAATAGTTATTATCAAACAATGAAATGGACAAGAAAAATATTAAATAATTTTATAGAACAAATTCCTCTTGAATATTTTCCTGGTATGAGTGAAGAAAAATAATTTTT
>JARHYD010000118.1 GCA_029258655.1 Mailhella sp. | reverse complement strand
TTTTTTACAATTAAATCAATAAATTATTTACGACCTAATAAATTCAATGTAGTATATAACATAGTAGTATCTATATTTGGAGCTACATATACTGCCGTTGGATTTAAATATGTTCCACCACGAGGATTAAATTCCCCTTTTACTCGCAAATATTTAGGCTCTAAAACTTTCACTAAATCATCCTTTATTGTATTAACAATAGTTTCCATAAAAGATTTATGATTGCGATATGCCACTAAATATAATTTTAAACTTTTAGATTCAACACACTTTTTCAACGGAATATAATCAATATAAATTTTTGCAAAATCTGGTTGCCCTGTTTTTGGACATAACGAAGTAAATTCTGGATGAGCAATTTCAATTAAATAATCATTATCAAATAAATTAGGGAATGATTCCAAAATTTCTATACTTGGTTCATCAAGCTTATAAGCTGTTTTTGCAGAACCCAATACTGTTAATTGGCTAACATCATCATTTGACGAAGTAAAAGTATTCATTATAATCTCCTTCTATTTTCATTATTCATGCTATTACACGTTAATAGGGTGATTTCTGAATTATTTTTTTCTTTGGGAAAAATGATTTTTCCAAGTCCCCTCAATCAGACAAATTTATTGAAATAAATTTCAATAAATTTTCCTCTGTTAGAGCATAAGTAGAAAGTCTTTTTTCTCAAAAATAAAAAACTATTTATTTTTATATATTAAATATAACTTGTTTTTCATATTACTATATTACAACTTTTTTATATTTATTTTTAAGAAATAAAATTTAATACTTATAAATAATTTAGAAAAACATCTTATATACTCTATTTTATTTTTTACCTAAAAAATATGTTAAGGTAGGAATAAGTGGTAATGCAAACAAACTACAAATATATTTTACAATCGCTTGCCCCCATACTGCATCAGAATACCATGGAACACCAAAAGCAATAGGTACAAAAATCAAAGAATCTAAAGGACATGAAAGTAAATTACTTACAATAACTCTCGTTTTTAATTGTTTATTCTTCATTAAATAAAAAACAGTCCAATCAACAAATTCACTCCCAATAAATGCAAGCATACTTGCAAATGCAACTTCTTTATTCCAAAGATACGTTATAACACCAGCTATGCCCATCCAGATCCAACATTTTTTATGTGACCAATACCTTTGTACAAAATCTCTAAAACTAAAGGTTAAACCTATCCATAAAGCACCTAAAGGAAAAGTCAACGAAAAATAAACATTAGTTGGATTCATTGTATCTACTAATGTTAATGTTCCAATACCAAAAACAATAACAAAAATATTTCCCAGTGCTATACTCGCTAAATACAAAATAGCACTAGACCATTTTTGCCAAGGTGTTCCGACTAATGTTTGTGACCATGCTAAATCTTGTGGAATTTTATCTTCCATTTCATTATTCCTTTCATCATATTTTTTACAGGATAACCTAGTAAATTAATTTGTAAAAAATAACAAGAAAAAATAAATGAAAAATAAAAAATTTTCCTTCAAGAATAAGATATTATAATTATAATATAGTGTAGTTTTAAATTAATTTTATTTTATTTTATTTTTTTCTTTGGGGGAAATGATTTCCCCCAAGCCCCCTCAATCAAGCAAATTTATTGAAATAAATTTCAATAAATTTGCTTAGTTTAAAATATTAGTAAAAAATTTTTTCTCCCAAAAATAAAAACGTTCTTTATTCTTACAGTGTAACTATAAAAATTTTCTAATGCTGTTACATTGCAAATATTTCATTTTTATTATTAGAAAACAAAAATAATTTAGAAACAAGCACTACTATAACGCAAAAAACATAAAAAGTTTTGTAAGGGGGTTAGGGGGACAAACTTTTTCAAAAGTTTTCCCCCTAAAAAATACCCAATTATCCTTATAAAAAATAAACATTAAAATATAAAAAAGCCACCTATTGGTGGCTTTTTTTAATTTTTAGCAATATCTAATCGCATTACAGCTCTTTTCAAAGCTAATTCAGCTCTGGCTATATCTATACCATCTTGCTGTTTTTTGGATAAACGTTCTTCTGCCCTAGCTTTTGCTCTTTCTGCTCTATCAATATCAATATTTTCTGCTAATTCTGCTGCTTGTGCTAAAATAGTAACTTTATTATTTGCTATTTCTGCAAATCCACCAGCAACAAAAGCAAGTTTATCTACATTATCAATACGATAAAGCAATGTTCCAATACTCAGAGCCGTAAGCAAAGGAATGTGTCCAGCAAGAACACCAAACTCCCCGTCTACTCCAGGTGCCCCAACATAATCAACGTCTGTACTTAGTACTACTTGATCTGGGGTTACAATTTCAAGACGAAGTTGAGCCATTTATTTCTCCTATGCTTATTTTACTTTCCTATTGTAAGGAAAAATTATGCTTGAGCTTGACGC
The DNA here is from genome assembly GCA_029258655.1 of Mailhella sp. Taxonomy (GTDB): domain Bacteria; phylum Desulfobacterota; class Desulfovibrionia; order Desulfovibrionales; family Desulfovibrionaceae; genus Taurinivorans. The sequence continues at coordinate 15,036 of JARHYD010000118.1, read as the reverse complement.
TTGTTATATTTTTCAATCGCCATTTCAATACCACCAACCATATAAACATCATTTTCTGAAAGGTGGTCATATTCCCCACTAATAAGACCTTTAAAAGCCTTAATAGTATCTTCAAGTTTTACATAAACACCGGGTGTTCCTGTAAATACTTCTGCAACGTGGAATGGCTGAGATAAGAAACGTTGTATACGTCTTGCACGTGCAACAGTAATTTTATCTTCATCAGAAAGTTCGTCCATACCAAGAATTGCAATAATATCTTGAAGATCTTTATATTTTTGAAGAATCATTTGAACTTGACGAGCAACTCCATAATGTTCTTCACCTACTACTTGTGGATCAAGAATACGTGAAGTTGAGTCAAGTGGATCAACAGCTGGATAAATACCAAGTTCTGAAATTGCACGAGAAAGAACAAGAGTTCCGTCTAAGTGTGCAAAAGTAGTTGCAGGAGCTGGGTCTGTTAAGTCGTCAGCTGGAACATAAACAGCTTGAACTGATGTAATAGATCCATTAGCTGTTGATGTAATACGTTCTTGCAATCCACCAAGGTCAGTACCAAGAGTAGGTTGATAACCTACGGCAGAAGGCATACGACCTAAAAGTGCTGATACCTCAGAACCTGCTTGTGTAAAGCGGAAAATATTATCAATAAAGAGAAGAACGTCTTGATTTTCTTCATCACGGAAATATTCAGCACAAGCAAGAGCAGTAAGAGCAACACGAGCACGTGCTCCTGGAGGCTCATTCATTTGTCCATAAACAAGAACAGCTCTTTCTAATACGCCTGCATCTTTTAATTCATGGTACATATCGTTCCCTTCACGGGTACGTTCACCAACACCTGCAAAAACAGAGTTACCACCATGTTGTTTTGCAATGTTGTTAACAAGTTCCATAAGAACAACAGTTTTACCAACCCCAGCACCACCGAACAAACCAATTTTTCCACCTTTTGGGAATGGAACTAAAAGATCAAGAACTTTGATACCAGTTTCAAGAAGTTCTACATTTGTATTAAGTTCTGTAAAAACAGGTGCAGCACGGTGAATAGGTAAATATTTTTCTGATTTAATATCGCCTAAACCATCAACGGCTTTACCAACAACGTTTAAAATACGACCAACTGCTGCTTTACCAACAGGTGTCATAATAGGTTCACCTGTATCTAATGCTTCCATTCCACGAACAAGACCGTCAGTAGAATCCATAGCAATAGTTCTAACTATGTTATTACCAAGATGCTGTGCAACTTCACAAATAAGTTCAGGTGCATCTGTATTATTTGGGTTATTGATTACAAGTGCATTTAAAATATTGGGAAGCTTGCCTTCAGGGAAAGCTACGTCAACAACAGCACCGATAACCTGTACTATATGACCTTTATTTCCTGTCATACTTAAAAGCTCCTACTACTGGCTTTGCAGTGCATTAGCACCGCCAACAATATCCATGAGATCATTTGTAATGGCTGCTTGACGTGTTTTGTTAAATAACAATGTAAGAGAAGCAATCATATCATCACAGTTATTTGTTGCATTATTCATAGCAAACATACGCGCTGCGTTTTCACTTGCAAAATTATCAAGCAATCCTCTATAAATTTGAACATTTAAATAACGAGGTAATAACTCTGCAAGTAATGTAGTAACATCAGGTTCGTAAATATATTCTACTTCACTTTCGTTACTTTCATTTACAGAAGGAATAATAGGCAATAATGTTTTTGTTGTTGAAACTTGACGTGACATACTTACAAATTCACTATAAACCAAATAAACTTCGTCAGCGTTATATTCTGTATACGTATGAGAAACAGTATTGCCAAGTTTTGTTGCCACTTGGAAATTTAAATTTCCCATTACATCTGTCATTGCATCTAAAAGAACATAAGAAGTTTTTTTAATTGCATCGCGTCCTTTACGACCAACACAAATAAAACTTACTTTTTTTCCTTCTTTTTCTTTAGAAGTTGCTAATTTAATAGCATCATTGATGAGATTGACATTAAAGCCACCACATAAACCACGATCAGAAGTTATGAGTAAAATTAACACATTTTTCTTCTCATCACGATTATCTAAAAGAGGGTGACTTGCGCCCTCAGTACGTGCTGCTAAATCAGATAACATAGAATTAAACTTATTCGCATAAGGACGAAAGCGTTCAATTCTTTGTTGAGCACCACGTAAACCAGCAGAAGCAACCATACCCATTGCACGGGTTATTTGTTTGGTTTTGCCTACACCAGCTATTTGCAGTTTAACATCTTTTAAGGAAGGCATAAATTACCCCCGTGCCACGAAAGATGCTTTAAACTCTTTTATGGCGGAACTTAAACGTTGTTCCAAATCATCATCAATTTTTTGACGTTCACGAATATCAGTTAAAATATCAGCTTTAGTTGTACGCAAGTTTTCCAAAAGCCCTGCTTCAAATGGGAGAACATCAGAAACTGCAATATCATCAAGAAAACCACGAGCTGCTGCAAAAATAGAAGCTACTTGTTCTTCTGTTGGCATTGGTGAATATTGTGGTTGTTTCAAAAGTTCTGTCATTCTAGCACCACGATCAAGGGTTGCTTTTGTATTTTTATCTAAATCAGAACCAAACTGTGCAAAAGCTGCCATTTCACGGTATTGTGCAAGGTCAAGACGAAGAGTTCCTGCTACTTGTTTCATAGCCTTAATTTGTGCTGCACCACCTACACGTGATACGGAAATACCAACGTTAATAGCAGGACGAATACCAGCGTTAAAAAGGTTTGATTCCAAGAATACTTGTCCATCAGTAATAGAAATTACGTTTGTAGGAATATAAGCAGAAACGTCACCAGCTTGTGTTTCAATAACAGGAAGAGCTGTTAAAGAACCCCCACCAAGTTCATCAGAAAGTTTTGCTGCACGTTCTAATAAACGAGAGTGCAAGTAGAAAACGTCACCAGGGAAAGCTTCACGTCCTGGAGGACGACGGAGTAAGAGAGACATCTGTCTATAAGCAACAGCTTGTTTTGATAAGTCATCATAAATAATGAGAGCATGTTGACCATTATCTCTGTAATATTCAGCCATTGTACAACCAGCATACGCTGCAATATATTGCAAAGGAGCTGATTCAGAAGCAGATGCAGAAATAATTGTAGTATATTCCATTGCACCATGTTGACGAAGTTTTTCAGCAACAAGAGCAACAGTTGATTCTTTTTGCCCAATAGCAACATAGAAACAATGAACACCAGTATGTTTTTGTGCTAAAATAGCATCAACACAAACTGCTGTTTTACCTACTTGACGGTCACCAATAATAAGTTCACGTTGTCCACGACCAATAGGTGTAATAGCATCAATAGCTTTAATACCCGTTACCATTGGCTCATGTACGCTTTTACGTGACATAAGACCAGGAGCTTTAAGCTCTACAGGTCTTGTTTCTGTTGTTTCAACTGGACCTAAACCGTCAATAGGTTGTCCCAATGGGTTTAGAACACGTCCAGCAACAGCTTTACCTACAGGTACAGAGAAGATTTTACCTGTACGTTTTACAGGATCTCCTTCTTTAACTCCACGGTCATCACCTAAAAGAGCAACACCAACGTTATCTTCTTCAAGGTTTAACACCATACCCATAAGTCCACCAGGGAACTCAAGAAGTTCCATGGCCATTGCATTTTGAACACCGTAAACACGAGCAATACCGTCACCTACATAAAGCACAGTACCAGTTTCACTCATTTCAACACGTTGATCGTAGTTACGGATCTGTTCTTCAATGATTTTACTAATTTCTTCAGCCTTTATTTGCATGGCCTACTCACCCCTCTTGATGGATTCTCTGAGGTTATCAAGTTGCGCACGTAAACTTGCATCATACACAATATCCCCAACTTTTAGGATAATACCACCTAAAATTTGTGGGTCTACGGAATAAGCAAGCTCAAGTTTGCGACCAGTTTGTTTTTCTAACTGAGATAAAATCTCAGTTTCTTTTTCATTTTCTAATTGAATTGCGGTTATTACCAAACCACGACGAATTCCCCTTACATCATCAAGCATTGCTTTAAAATCTGATGCAATAGCAGGTAAAAAAGAAAGTCTACCTTTTTCTACTAAAAGGGAACAAAAATTTTTTTCTATATCACCAGCTTGGATAAAATTTAAAAGACTAAGAACAAGATTTTTTTTCTCTTCATTGGTAAGTACAGGACTTACAAGCAACTCTTTAAGATTTGGATTTTCTTCCATAGCATCAGCAAGAGCATTTAATGCACTTGCATATTTTACTAATTGATCCTCTCCTTTATCCTTCCCTATACTAAAAAGAGCATGGGCATAACGCTTAGATACTGCATTTCCAATCATGAGAACACTACCTTTGATAAGGATTTTTCAATGAGTTTATTATGTTCCGTTTTATCCAAACGAGCAATGATTTCTTTTTCCATATTAGCAATGATTTCATCAGCTAATTGAGCTTTAATTTTTTCTATTTCTGTTTTAGCGTCTTGTTCTGCAGCTAATTTTGCTTGTTCAATAATACGTTCTGCTTGTTTTTCTGCATCACTAATAATACTAGCTTTTATAGCTTCTGCTTGTGCTTTGCCATCAGCTAAAAGTTTTTTACATTCATTTTCAACAGTACGTAACTTTTCTTCAACAAGAGCTAAATCACTTTCAGCTTTTTTCTTCAAAGAACTAGCTATTTCTAAATCATCTTTAGCCGTAGCTTGATGTTTTGCAATAAAAGCTTTAATTGCTTTTCCTGCAAAATACCATAATATACCTATAAAAATAGCGAAGTTAAGTAAGCGTAAAGAAAAGTTTCCCCATGGAATTTGATGAGCATCAGAAGCATAAGCAAAATCAGCAATAGCTAACACTGCTAATACTGTAACAAATGAACCTAGATATTTCACTAACAACTCCTTATTACTATGCTTATACTAAAATTTTTGTTAATGCTTCTTCTGTAAAAGCAGAAATTTTATTTTGTAAAGCATTCATAGCTTCTCTACTTTCACTTTGTACTTTTTGTGTTGAATCTTGACGTAATGAACGTGCTTTTTCATTTGCTTCTTGCAATGCACTATGAGCAACTTCTTCTGCACTTGCTTTTATTGTTTCGCGTTGTTTTGCAATTTCTATACGAATAGCATTAAGGCGTTCATCGTATTGTAAATTTTGTGTTTCAATTTGCGAACGAAATTTTTCAGCTGCATTTTTATCTTGGTCAACAATAGCTTTACGTTTAGCCATATTTGTGCGAATAGGCTTAATAATAAGAGCATTAATAATAAAAACAGAAACCAAAAAATTAACTAATTGAATTATAAATGTAATATCTAAGCTTATGCTCATAGTTTTTCCTTTTTACCATTAAGCAAATCGTGTATATAACATTATACAAAGTATGCAAACTTGTCAATGTTGAATAATTTTCTATTATACAACATTGCTAGAATAACTTATTCTTCTGTTGGCACTTCTTTTCTTATCATATTAATATTACCATCAAGGATAGCACCGTCTTCTACAACTAAAATAGGACAATAAACTTTCCCTTTAAGAACGCCTCCACGATGAATTGTTATACTTTTTTTAGCAACAACATCACCAGTAAAATTACCAGATAAACTTAATTCACCAACATTAAGAATACCTTCAATTTTTGAATCCTTACCAGCAATCAATACGCCATCAGAATCAATTTCCCCTGTAAATTCTCCATCAATACGAACAGTACCTTGAAAGGACAATTTACCGGTAAAAAACGTTCCTGACCCCATAAAAGCATTAATGTCATCTTTTGCCATTATACTATCTCCTATTGAGTTTTAAAAACAAATCTATTTATTGATACACTTAAAACTATGCCAATAAATGTACAATTTACAGTCATAGCTGTACCACCATAACTAATAAATGGCAATGGAATTCCCACTACTGGCATAAGTCCAACCACCATTCCTGTATTTACTACAATCTGCCAAAAGAAATAAAAAAAAATGCCAGCACACAGTGTACCACCAAATCTATCTCTTGCGTGAGAAATTGTACTATAAATAGAAAATAAAAAAAAGCAAAAAATTACTATCACGCCCATGCTCCCAACAAAGCCCCATTCCTCACCTAATACAGCCACAGCAAAATCTGTATGTTTTTCAGGTAAAAAGCGTAATTGAGATTGAGTACCTTCTTGAAAACCTTTTCCAAAAAGTTCCCCTGAACCAATAGCAATTTGTGATTGAATAATATGGTAACCAGCCCCACGAGGATCACGTGTTGGATCTAAAAATGTTTTTATTCTTTCTTGTTGGTAATCATGCAAAACAAACCAACTCATTGGTAGTAATAAAGGAATAATAATTAAACAAATTCGTAGAACTTTCCATTTTATACCATGAAAAAGAGCCATTCCTCCCACAAGAAACAATGTTGTCAATCCTGTGCCTAAATCTGGTTGCTTTACAATTAGGGCAAAAGGAATAGCACCAATAAAAAGTAATTTACCTAAACGAATCCAACCCAATGTTTCTCCATCTTTCGCAAGATATTTTGCTCCCATTAATAAAACAGAAAACTTTGCAAATTCACTAGGTTGAATACTAAAAAAACCTAAATCAAGCCAACGTTGTGCTCCATAAACAGTTTTTCCGATAATTGGAACTAAAATAAGTAAAATTAAAACAATAAAATAGAAAATATCTGCATAGCGTTCTAACATTTTATAATTAATAAACATAGCAAAAAACATTATGCATAAACCTATCCCCCCCCACATCAGTTGCTTTTCATAAAATGGAGCATGAGTTATGCCATCTTCTAAACGCATACTGCTAGCCGAATACATATTTACAAAACCAACAAAAAAAATAATTATGGTCATAATAAATAATAACCAATTCATATCAAGAAACATTTTTTTATTTGGTAACGTAATAAGTCTCATTATTTCTCCACAGGGAATAATAAATTAATAATATCTCTTGTGACAGGTCCAGCATTAGAAGCTCCACCTCCGCCATGTTCTAACATGGTTACAATAACATATCGTCTATCACCTTTTTCTGCATACGCCCCAAGCCATGCATGGTCACGTTCTTTAAAATCCATTTCATGGTTCTTTTTTCTTCTATCGCCAGTCATTTTAATTTTTACAACTTGTGCAGTACCAGTTTTTCCACCAACTTTAATATCATCTCGTTTAATAACTCTTGCAGTTCCCCGTACTTCATTGGCTGTTGCAAACATATAATCAACAATCATTTTACAATGTTCTTCCGAAATAGGAGTATGCCCAACAACTTCTGGCTCTTCACCTAAAATTAAATGTGGTTTTAAAAGTTTTCCGCCATTTAAAAGTGAACTAATATAAACAGCTAATTGAATAGGTGTTACTAATGTAAAACCCTGTCCAATAGATAAATTTACCGTATCTCCATCTTGCCAGCGATCATTATAACGTTTTAATTTCCAATCTCTTGTTGGCACATTTCCTTTTGCTTCATGGGGTAAGTCAATTCCTGTTTGTCTTCCAAAACCGCACTTTTCTGCAAAATCTGAAAGATAATCAATACCTAAATCAAGAGCTTTAGCGTAATAATACACATCACATGAATACATAATAGAATGTTTTAAATCTACGTGTCCATGTCCATATTTACTCCAGCACCGAAATTGTCTATTACCTAATTTAAAAACACCATCACAAAAAACAGTATCCTTTGGATTAATGCCTCGCTCAAGTAAAGCACCTGCCATTACTAACTTCCAAACTGATGCTGGTGGAAACATACTTTGAATAGTTCTATTTTGTAAAGGAAAACGAGGGTGATTACTAATTGCCTCCCATTCTCTTTTTGAAAAACCAGTAACAAACAAATTATTATCATAAGAAGGCAACGTTACAAGAGCATCAAGTTCCCCTGTATCTGGATTCATAACAATAACAGAACCTGCATGATCACGCATAATATATTCAATATTTTTTTGTAATTCAATATCAATAGTTAATCGTATATTTTCCCCTGAAACAGCATCATATTCTGTATTTTTATTTAACGAACGACCAAAAACATCAACTTCCATAGAAGTTAAGCCTTTTTTACCACGCAAGCGATTTTCTAAAACATATTCAAGCCCTTGTCTGCCAACAATATCACCAAGACTTAGACTATCATCTTTTTCCAATTCCTCTTTTGTTGCTTCTGCAACATACCCCATAATATGGGCAACTGTTTCTTTTTGTGGATAATTTCTTCTAGCCTTTGGTACAATTTGAATACCTGGCCATAAATGTAATTGAGATTGAATTGGTGCTATCATATCAAATGGTAAATCTGATACAATAACAATAGGATCAAAAAATCTTGCATAATATTTATTTTTTTCAAAATTTTCCACTAATTCTTCATAATTTGTATCTGTCCACTCACTTATTTGTGCTAGTGCAGCATAAACATCTGGTGTATCTTCACGAATAACGGCTATTGCAAAAGTAATAAAATTTTCTGCTAACGGAATACCATTTTTATCAAAAATTTCTCCTCTATCAGAATCTATTCTTGCTGATTTAATTCTATTTTCCAATGCCAATCGTGCAAATTCTTCACCTCTATGAATTTGCAAATACCAATACCTTGCACAAAAAACAATAAACAAAAATGCAATAGCAAATTGTAATAATAATAAACCCAAACGTGGAGGCTGATAATTTTTATCATGGATTTTATGCAACACGTTGAAATCCTCTTCTTAAAAAATTTACCAAGTGCCACATAATTGGTGTAATAAACATTTGATATACACATTCATCTTGCAATTCACGAAAATTTATATAAATGTCCTGTATATCAGCTAAAACAACAATAATAAGATAATGAGATAAAGAAAGAGCTATACTTAACAATAAAATAAAAATAAAGCTTTCAACTTCAAAAAACCATTGCCATGAAAAGAAAAAAATTATTACAAGAAAATACCATAAAAAAATATTACCAAAAGGCATTGTTCCTGTACCTTCTTGGATAAGAATAAAAGAAAAAACAATAACTAAAAATTGTTTAATTTTACGCTCTTGCAAGGCTACAATCAAACCTGGCAACAAAAAATCAACACCATGTACTAACTTTTGTAAGCAAATTGCAAAAAAAACATAAAAAAACCACCAAGCAAAATTATATATCCGCATATCATGCTCCATTTGCTTGGTTTTCTTCATTCACAGTATTTTTTTCATCTAAACTTTCAGATTGTTCTTTGAAAGCTTTTTCAATATTTTCATCTTTTGGCGTTTCCTCAACAGTTAACTCTATTGGAATAGGTGAAAAAATTTGATTAGGTCTAGGCGAATAAACAGGACTACCTTCTGGTAAAATATGCTCAAAAGGATTTTGTAACAAAAGAACTTCTTCTAATTTATCAAATGTTACTAATGCTTCTACTTGAATATCAAGCATAGAATTTTTACCATATTTTACACTTACAACTTTTCCCACAGGAATACCTTTAGGAAAACTTAAATCAAGACCACTGGTTAATAATAATTCTCCCACAGCTATTTTTTCATTTTGCTTTACAAAACGCATAGATAACAATTTATTATGCCCATTGCCCTGCAATATTCCAGAAACTCTACCCTTTTCAGAAAGAACTGCAACGCTACTTCCAGAATCTGTCAATAACAATGCAACAGAAGTATATGGACCTGCTTTTAAAACACGCCCCACTAAACCTCTTGCATCAATAATTGGCGTACCAACTTTCGCACCACTAAAAAATCCCTTTGATAATAAAAAACTATCAAAAAAATCATTAGCTCCTAAACGCCATGCAAGAATACGTACTCCTACGGTTTTCCATTCTGGTTTATACTCAATGTTAATAAGATTTCTTAATCTATACAGTTCTGCAGAATCTTCTTTTGCAATAGCAAGATCTCGTTTTAATTGAGAAATTTCTTTTCTTAATACATTATTTTCTGCTTGTGTATTTACAAGATAGAGGTAATTTTCCCAAAAAGAAGTAATAGATGATTGAATAAAAGTAACAGAACGCAAAACAAAACCAGTTACTTCAAGTCCAACACTGGTGCTTATAGTATCCATTTTTCCAGTTCTTTCATTCCAAGTATAAACACCTAAAAATAACAAGAAAAATAAAACAATAACGACGATTAAACGTCTTGCATTCATAAAAAACTACTTACCTCAAACTAACTATTATCTATACATAATTATAAAACTTTTTTGAAATTTTTTTTTCAAAATAATCTAATTTTTTCTTTTATATAATTACAAATAAAAAAAATCTAATTACTAAAAACAATTTTCAATAATACATAATATAAAATTTTTTAGGGGGAAAACTTAAATAAGCTTATCCCCCTAAAATTCTTTTACTTAATATTATAAAATATAATATAAGAAAAGAATATGGAGATAATAAATACCTCCGTATTCAATAGATTTTTCTAATCTATGCAAACTTCACGAAGTAAATCTAAATTATCAAGTGCAATACCTGTTCCCATAACAACTGCTGATAATGGATCATCAACAACAAAAATGGGAAGATTCGTTTCTTGACGTAAACGTTCATCAAGACCACGTAATAATGCACCACCACCTGTAAGAGCAATCCCTCTATCAACAATATCTGCTGCAAGTTCTGCTGGGGTTTGCTCAAGAGCTACGCGAACAGCTTGCACAATAGCTTCTACTTGTTCAGATATAGCTACACGTATTTCTTCACTGGTTACAACAATAGTATGTGGAATACCAGTAACAAAATCCCGTCCTTTTACTTCTAATTGTTGCTCTGGTTCAATAGAATAAGCAGATCCAATTTTCTTTTTAATTTGTTCTGCAGAAATTTCACCAATAAGCATATTATATTTACGACGAATATAAGCAGAAATAGCCTCGTCCATTTTATCACCACCAACACGAATAGAACGAGCATATACAATACCAGAAAGAGCAATAACAGCTACTTCCGTTGTACCTCCACCAATATCAACTACCATATTTGATGTTGGCTCTTGAATTGGAAGTTTTGCACCAATACTTGCAGCCATAGGTTCTTCAATAAGATAAACCTCTCTTGCACCTGCACTTAATGCAGATTCTTTAACTGCACGTTTTTCTACTTGTGTAATACCTGTTGGAACACAAATCATAATACGTGGACGAACTAAACGACGTTGATTATGTACTTTTGCGATAAAGTGCCGTAACATGGCTTCTGTTACTTCAAAATCTGCAATTACCCCATCTTTCATAGGCCGTATTGGTTCAATATTTTTTGGAGCTTTACCTAACATATTTTTTGCATCAGTTCCAACGGCAATAACTTGACTATTTCCACGTCTATCACGTTTTACAGCAACAACTGAAGGTTCACTTAAAACAATACCATGACCTTTCACATACACACAAGTATTTGCTGTACCAAGATCAATAGCTAAATCATTGGAAAAAACTCCAAGTAACATATCTAATATTTTAGCCATATTTTGTACTCACTCAAAAGTAATAAAATCTAAAAAAAAGTATACTTATAACCTTAGCTTGTCAACAAATTTCCATTACGCTATTTTTGCCCCATTTGGTGCCACACTCATAAGCAAACTTAAATGCTCTCCTTTTTCTGCTGTTAAAATCATACCTTGTGATTCTAAACCACGAAGTTTACGAGGTGGTAAATTAGCCACAACAATAACTTTTTGTCCTATTAAATCTTCTGGTTTATAAAATTTTGCAATTCCAGAAATAATTTGTCTAGGTTTTTCCTCTCCAAGATCAACCTCAAATCTTAAAAGCTTATCCGCATCTGGGTGTTGCTCTGCTAATAAAATAGTTCCCACTCGTAAATCTAATTTTTGAAAATCTGCAAACTCAATATATTGATTTTGTTCTATTTCATTTGTTTTTACTTCGGATTTTTTTTCTATCTTTTTATCTTTTTTATTTTTTTCTTCTTTTTTCTCTTCCACAGGTTTTTCAAAACGTGGGAATAAATTAGAAGATTCTGAAATTTCAAAATCTGTTCTTAAATGCACATTACAATTTAATAAATCATCAAGAAATTTCTGATGTAATGTAAATTTTTTTCCTAGCTGTTCTTGCATTTTGATTGAAGAATCAGGGATTACTGGCCATAATAACACAGCAATTTTATACATATTTTCAAGCAATACACGAATAACAGTAGCTAATCTCTCAAGATTACCTTCCTTATATAATGTCCATGGTGCTTGACTATCTACATATTTATTCATTAATCGAATTGGTTCCCAAAGCCCATCTAATGCTTGTGAAAAACGTACATCTTTAAAAAGTTGTAAATAATTTTGTGCTGCATTTTGTACACATTGAAAAATTTCTTCATCTTCTGCTGTAATATTTCCAAGTTGAGGAATTTTTTTCGCAAAATATTTTGCATTCATAGATAAAACGCGACTAAATAAGTTACCTAAATCATTTGACAAATCAGAATTTATTCTTGAAATAAGATTTTCTTCTGAATAAGACGCATCAGAACCAAAATGCATTTCACGAAGTAAAAAATACCGAAAAGCATCAAGTCCAAAATGCTCTGCTGCAAAGCGTGGGTCTACCACATTCCCTAAAGATTTTGACATCTTTGTATCTTTTACTAACCAATATCCATGCACATTTAAATTTTTATATACTGGTAAATCAGCAGCTTTTAACATGGTAGGCCAAAAAATACCATGTGGTTTTAAAATATCTTTTGCCACTAAATGACTAGCAGGCCAATATTTTTCAAAATTTTGTGCTTGTTCTTCATTTCCCCAACCAAGAGCAGAAATATAATTAGCTAATGCATCAAACCATACATAGCAAACATAATCTTTATCAAATGGTAGCTCAATACCCCACTCAAGACGTGATTTAGGACGAGAAATACATAAATCTTCTAAAACATTTCCTTCAAGCATTGCCAAAACTTCATTTCTATACCGTTCTGGACGAATAAAATCAGGATTATCAAGAATATGTTGTTTTAACCAATCTTGATATTTTCCCATCTTAAAGAAATAATTTTTTTCGCTAATATATTCTGGTTTTGTTTTATGTTGTGGACAAAGTCCATCTTCAAGTTCTTTTTCTGTATAAAAACGTTCACAGCCAAAGCAATAATGTCCGCCATATTCACCAAAATAAATATCACCTTTATCATAAATTTTTTGTAAAAGTACTTGTACAGATTTTTTGTGATTTTCATCTGTGGTACGAATAAATTGATCATAATTTATTTTTAAATCATGCCAAAGTGTCTTATATTCTGCAGAAATACCATCAACAAATTCTTTTGGACTTTTGTTTTCTTTTGTTGCTGCTTTAACAATTTTATCTCCATGCTCATCTGTTCCAGTAAGCATTCTTGTATCCATTCCCAATAAAGAATAAAAACGTTTTAGCGTATCCGCAACAATAGTTGTATATGCGTGTCCTAAATGAGGACGTGCATTAACATAATAAATTGGCGTAGTTACATAAAAAGTAGACATAATATCTCCTAAAACGTTTTATCTTTCTTCATTATCATCAAAATTTGCTCTTTTATGAGCTTTTTCTTTTGGTCGATAATGTATTTTATTTTTCTTCGCTTTTGCTGTTTGAGCTCTGCTTTCATGATCATCTTCATCTAAAATCTTTGAAAAATCGAGTTCATCAAAATGTTCGTCACTTCCCATTGTCATATAATTACCATACATATTTTGTTGGACATCAACAGGACAATCATCATATCCCTTTGCTTTTTGTGGATTAAGACTTTGCCAATTATCCACATTAATTTCTTCTTCCTGTCCTTGTTCATTCAAAACAGTAGCAATATTTTTAAACATATTTGTTCGTAAAACCTTTAACAACCCCTTATCGGTCATATATGTTTTACCAATCTTAGGTGAAATTTTATGAAATAAATCATAATTATCTTGTTCATAACTAAGACAACAAAGCAATCTACCACAAATACCAGAAATTTTAGCAGGATTTAAAAATAAATTTTGTTCCTTTGCCATTTTAATTGTTACTGGTGCAAAATTTTTCAAATATCGTCTACAACAAATAACCATACCACAATTTCCCAATGCTCCTAACATTTGAGTTTCATGGCGTACCCCTATTTGTCGTAATTCAATACGTGTTCTATATTCACGAACTAAATCTTTAACTAGTTCTCTAAAATCTATCCTTGTTGGTGCAGTAAAATAAAAAATCATTTTACTTTTATCAAGCAATACCTCAACATCAACAAGCTTCATATCAAGTTCATGTTTTCTTATACACGCTTTACAAAAAATAGTTGCTTGCTCTATTAATATCTCGTTATTTATTGCTTTTGCAATTTCTTCTTCATTAGCTAAGCGAATAGTAAAAGGATTTTGTGGTCTACAAAATTCAATATTTTCAGATAATTCACTTTTTACTTTTTGTTCTCCAGCAGTATCTAATGGCTTATCTGCTATTTTTGCATTTAAAAAATCAACAGAATTTAATGTATCACACTGCCAAACAATTCTACCAAAAAAAATTGAATTATCATTATACGCAATAACTGATTGTCCAAACGAAAAAATATGATCTTGTTCAACAATTCCTATTCTTACTTGTCCATATTTACTGCAACGTATGCCTATATATTGTTTCATAATGTATATTATTTTTCCTTAATGAGCCATAAAGCTCGTATATTTTCCCCTATTAATAGCCAATATGTCAATATCTTTCTTACATGATTTTATAGGTATTATTTTTTAGGGGGAGGACTTTTTATAAAAAGTCCTCCCCCTAAAACCCCCTTTCAAAAATTTTTATTCCAAAAATCCTTTTACCTATAAAAGAATTTTTATTTTCAATTTAAAAAACAAAGTTTAATTATTTTTTAATTGTAACCCCAAGTGCGACAGGTATAAAAAAAAAGTAGCCCAATACAAAACCTTTATGTAGAATAATATTTGGATAAACAATATACATGGAGGTTTTACTATTGAGCTACACACATCTTA